>DAIQNQ010000269.1:0-1557 GCA_036788275.1 Thermonemataceae bacterium | reverse complement strand
TGCTTTCTTGGAGGCTATTCAAATGCTTTTTTTGAAAGCTTGGAGATGTAAAAAAAGATGTATAGTATGGTCAGACAAGGCGGAAATAAACACAGTTTCTATCGTACAGTAACTTTTAGCTGGGCTGCTACTTTGTAAGGTATTGACAGTTCTGTGCTCCGAACTGAAAGTCAGCAAAGCTAAAATCCACCACTGTGCTAAGCCTTTTCCTTACCTCCAAGCATAAAAGCAATATTGTAGGGAAAATTTTATTTGCGGAGAATAAGAGGTATATTCGTCGCAAAACTTACGGAGAATGAAAATCTATATACACGAAAAAGAAAACTGGACGGACTTCACTTGGGACAGTAAGAAAGTGATGGCAAAACTTGCTGAAACAAGAAATCTGCAAGGAAGACTTTTGGGCAAAATGGAATCGCTTGGTTATGACTTGCAAAATGAAGCCGTATTGAGCACGCTGACTTTGGATGTTGTCAAATCGTCAGAAATTGAAGGAGAGTTTTTGGATATTGAACAAGTCCGCTCCTCCATCGCACGTCGCTTAGGCATTGACCTTGCAGGAGCAGTAGAATCTGAGCGCTACATTGACGGAATAGTCGAAATGATGCTTGATGCCACTCAAAAATATGATTTGCCATTAACCAAGCACAGACTGTTTGGCTGGCATGCAGCACTGTTCCCCTCGGGCTGGAGCAATCTTTATAAAATCACAGTGGCAGACTGGCGAAAAGATACCTCTGGGCCTATGCAAGTGGTGTCGGGGCCTATGGGAAAAGAGAAAGTTCACTTTCAAGCGCCAAGTTCCGACAGGATAGAGCCGGAAATAACTCAATTCTTATACTGGTTTGAAAATGAAGAGGCAATAGATTGGGTGCTCAAGGCAGCGATTGCCCATTTATGGTTTATAACAATTCATCCATTCGACGATGGAAACGGAAGAATTACAAGAGCCATTACTGATATGGCATTGGCACGCTCTGACAAAAGTATCAGGCGATTCTACAGTATGTCTGCACAAATTAGAACAGAGAGGAAACATTACTACGAAAAACTTGAAAAAACACAAAAAGGAAATTCAGACATCACAGAATGGATTTTATGGTTTTTGCAGTGTTTGATAAATGCCATTGGCTCCACAGAAGCCACTCTATCGAAAATACTTCATAAAGCAGAATTTTGGAAAATCCATTCTACCACAATGCTCAATGACAGGCAACAAAAAATAATCAATAAGCTACTTGATGGATTTGATGGAAAATTGACAAGCTCGAAATGGGTAAAAATTAATAAATGTTCGCAAGATACAGCTCTTCGGGATATTCAAGATTTAATCAAGAAAAATATCTTACAAAAAGAAGCTGGTGGCGGACGAAGTACAAATTATGAGCTGAGAAAACACCCAGAGCGCTTGTAGATGTAAAAAAAGATGTGTAGTATTATTATAAATATAAAGCAGTGAATAGGAATGCGGCTTTAGCCCATTCCCCCCTTTAGCCCAATCGCTCCCCAAAAATGCTTTTTGAACAAGATAAAACAATAATTTTCCTATTTTTGAGT
>DAIQNQ010000268.1:0-1734 GCA_036788275.1 Thermonemataceae bacterium | reverse complement strand
AGACGGGAACTTAGTACAAAGTCTAAACCAAATCTACTATTTTTTTGCCGAAAAGCTATGAGAACTTCCAATAATTTTCCATCAATCCTTCTCTTTCACCGGCGAGCCATTCGTAAGTCGTCGCTCCTCCGAGAAGGCCGAAAAAGCTAAAAAGGCATAATCTTCACTTTCATTGTGCATTTTGTCCACAGCCACCACCACATATACATAGCGCTTGGGCACAAGTGCCGCCTCCTTGTCGAGGAAAGAACATTCTCTTTGCACACTCAGTAGCGCATCGGTATCTTGAAGATTTACCTTAAACTCATTCTCGAAACGATATACCAAATAATAGCTGGCACTGTCGCCATCACTGGCAGCTTCCGGGCTTTGCCACTCCACTAGATGGCCTTCGGCCTGAATACTTGCTTTCAAATTACGGGGCATATTGGGCGGTACAGGGTCTTTCCAAGGCATCGGCGGCACCAAAGCTTTACGTTTAAAAAAATTACGCCTGAGGGTATCTTGTAGGCCAAGGGGATTTTTGAAGACTGACTTTGTAGAAAAAAAGATGGCTCCTTTGATAGCGCTGTATTCTCGATTGATGCGCATTTGTCGCGAAAACTCTGCCGGCTGCAGCCAAGTTTTGTCATCTTCTACTTCGCCAATTTTAAAAATAGCATTGCCTGTATAAATATGCTTGCCAAAAGAGTTTTTGTGCCACCAGTGGGTAAGTACCTCGTAGCTGCCATAGCGCGAGGTGGTACTCCAATAGAGCTGCGGGGCTACATAGTCTATCCAGCCCTCTTCGAGCCACTTGCGAATATCGGCATAGAGGTAGTCGTAGGCCGGCTGCCCCACGCGCGTAGCTGAGCCACGAGGGTCTTCGCTTTGGTTGCGCCAAGCACCTACGGGGCTAATGCCAAACTTTACGTGGGGCTTATGCACCAAAATACTGTCGCTCAAAGCCTGAATAAACTGGTTGATGTTCTGCCTGCGCCAATCGGCACGGCCAAGGCCTTGGCCATAGCGGCGGTAGGCAGCCTCATCGTCTATCTCCTCTCCTTTGATTTTATAAGGATAAAAGTAGTCGTCGAAGTGTACGGCATCTATGTCGTAGTTTTTTACTACTTCCATAATCACCTCAACGATAAAACTGCGGGCTTCGGGCACACCCGGATTGAAGTACTTTTTGCCTCCATAAGTAAAAAACCAATGCGGATAACGATTGCTCACATGCTGCGGGTGTACATCGCTTACCTTGAGGTTGGCCACCGCCCTGAAGGGATTGAACCAAGCGTGAAACTCTAAATTGCGCTTTCGGCACTCGCGTATCGCAAACTCTAGCGGGTCGTAAAAAGGATTGGGTTCTTTGCCCTGCTTACCTGTGAGGTACTCCGACCAAGGCTCATAGCTGCTTTTGTAAAAGGCATCGGCAGCGGGGCGTACCTGCATTACCACCGCGTTGAAGTTCATTCGCTCAAATTTATGAAGCAAGCCGACAAGCTCTTGTTGCTGCTCGCCCGGGCTGCCTGTGCGCTGCGAAGGCCAGTCTATATTGGCCACAGTGGTAATCCAAGCGGCACGAAACTCCCTGAGGGGATAGTGCTTTTGTTGGGCAAAGGTAGTAAGGAAGCTAAGAGAAAGTAAAATTGTTGCAAATGGGCGATTCATGGGCTATTGAGTAAACATCGAGCGTAACGGCATGCAAGATATAAAAAATCGCTGCTTTGCGAAGCGCTTGGGAGGTAAGAA
>DAIQNQ010000267.1:0-1747 GCA_036788275.1 Thermonemataceae bacterium | reverse complement strand
ATTTCTAACAAAATCTCCTTTCATTTGCTTTCTTTGAAATCAGAAAAGAAGTCTTGTAATCCCTAAATTTTTTTATGAAATCAGATATACAAATCTCACGAGAAACCCCTCTCTTACCCATTACCCAAGTGGCCGCCCAAGTAGCTATTCCCGAAGATGCGCTCATTCCTTATGGGAGATATATGGCAAAAATTGACTTGGCACAGTTGCCCAAAAAGTCGGATAAAAAGGATTCTAAGCTGATTTTGGTAACGGCCATCACCCCTACCAAGGCAGGTATCGGCAAAACCACTACCTCGGTGGGCTTAGGTCTGGGGCTCGCCAAAATAGGCAAGAAAAGCATCGTAGCGCTGCGAGAGCCTTCTCTGGGTCCTTGCTTTGGGATGAAGGGTGGTGCCGCCGGAGGGGGCTATGCGCAGGTATTGCCTATGGAGAATATCAACCTGCATTTTACAGGCGACTTTCACGCAATTACCTCTGCCAATAATATGATTGCCGCCCTGCTCGACAACTACCAATACCAACACCGAGGCACAGCAGAGCAGCTGCGCGAAATCCGCTGGAAGCGGGTGCTTGATGTCAATGACCGCTCCTTGCGCTATGTACTGACAGGGCTGGGAGGCAGTGCCAATGGCATTCCTACCGAAACAGGCTTTGATATTACTCCTGCCTCTGAGATTATGGCCATTCTCTGCCTTGCCCAAGATATAGACGACCTCAAGGCACGCATAGGCAATATTCTACTCGGCTACCGCAAAGGACAAACTCCCGTATTTGTCAAAGATTTGGGCTTTGAGGGTGCTATTACCGTCTTGCTAAAAGATGCCCTACTGCCCAACCTCGTGCAAACTACCGAAAACACGCCCTCTATTGTGCATGGAGGTCCTTTTGCCAATATTGCCCATGGCTGCAACTCGGTCATTGCCACGCAGACCGCCCTCCGGCTCGCCGAGTATGTAGTAACAGAGGCAGGCTTTGGAGCAGATTTAGGAGCCGAAAAGTTCATGAATATCAAATGTCGAAAATCGGGGCTAAAGCCTGATGCTACGGTGATTGTGGCTACTTCGCAGGCGCTCAAGCTGCACGGTGGGGTTGCCGAAGCAGACATCAAGCAGGCCAACCTCGCAGGCTTGAAAAAAGGTACAGAAAACCTCGCCAAGCACATTCAAAATATGCAAGGCTTTGGGCAGTCGGTGCTGGTGGCATTCAATCAATACCACTTTGATACCGAAGAAGAGATAGAGTTCTTGCGTGGCTGGTGTGCCGAGCAAGGGGTGGGTTTTGCGCTCAATAATGGATTTTTGAGAGGAGGAGAAGGCGCTACTGCCCTCGCCGAGCTGGTGGTCAAGACTTGTGAAGAAAAACCCTCCGCTCCGCTGAAGCTAACTTATGAAGATACGGATAGTACAGAAGTGAAAATCAGAAAGGTAGCGCAAAAAATATACGGCGCGAAAGAAATCGCCTTCTCTGAAAAAGCTACAAAAATGCTCAAAGACATAGAGAAACTGGGCTTTGCGCATTTCCCTATCTGTATCGCCAAAACACAATACTCCTTCTCCGACGATGCCTCACAGCTTGGCGTAGCCAAAGATTTTGTGCTGCATATAGAAGACCTCGTCATCAACAGTGGTGCAGGCTTTATCGTGGCCGTTTCGGGTGCTATTATGCGCATGCCCGGATTGCCCAAAGAGCCACAAGCACTCAAAATGGATATTGTTGAGGGTTTTATAGAGGGATTGAACTAAAG
>DAIQNQ010000266.1:0-1806 GCA_036788275.1 Thermonemataceae bacterium | reverse complement strand
CTACCTCCTAAAAATCGGATAGCGCAGGTGCACGATTTCGTAGTAGGGAGAGTTTTTGTAGATAAAATCCAACTGGGCTCGGTGGTTTTTGGCAAATTCCGGGTCTTCTTTTTTGCGTGTGGCGAAGCGAGCTGCCAAATCAGCGTTTTCGGCCAGCAGTTGTTCGGCCAAATCCTCAAAAACATAATCTGAGTAGCCCTCTTTTTGTTGGAGAATGGTATCGAAGAAATTCCAGTTGAAGAAAGAGTCGGTGGCCTCCGGCTCCAGCACCTCTATCAGGTAGCGCTTGGCAGGCTGCTGCACCTGCACCACCCAGTCGCCTTTGTAAAACTGTACTTTCTGCTTTTCGCGGCGCACCCTTGTATCATAATGCGGATAATGCCCCTCATAAGCTTGTGTATAGCTTTTGTAGGACTGAATGTAGGCGGCCTCCACCTCCAACACTTGGTCTTGGGCGAGGCTGTCCATCTGCACCCCGTTGAGGCGGAGCAAGTCTATCACCTCGCGCCAAGCTTTGGGAATGATATAGGCTTGTGGCGCTTCTACGCTGTGTTTGGCTTCAAAATACTCAAAAAAAGGCACTTGCTTGCGGAAGGGGCGGCTGCGGTCGTAGTAGCGGCGTGGCTGCCCCGTAAGGCGGCTCTCTTGGGTGACGGCCTCATAGCCCAAGAAGTCTATCAGGCGATGGCGCTCCGGCACTTGCTGCCACTCTACGGCAAATTGCTTTTGGGCGGCGATTTCGGCTTGCTGTTGGCGGCGCAAGGCTTGCAGGGTTTTGCCTTCTTTTTGGAGATAGACCAGCAGCGCCTCCATAAACTGCTTGGTGGCCTCCACACGCTGCGCATAAGGCTTGAGCATGTGGGTTTCTACCACAAAGCCGATGGTCGCAAAGAGCGCCGCATAGCCCGAAGAATAGCGCGGGCTGTCCAAAAAGCCCGGATAGCCTTTGTCGGGACTTTGCCCAAAGACATTCACATAAGGGCACATGGGAAACTTCCTTGCCTGCATGGCTTTTTCCAGAGCGGGTATCATGCTTTGGCGGAGGTATTGCCCCAAGCTGCCGCCGAGCTTGTCGGGCTGCGTAGCCAGATAGGTGAGCACGTGCTGGTAGTCGGCCCCATTGGTAACGTGGTTGTCCACAAATACATCGGGCTGCCAGTACTGAAAAATCGTGGCAAAGGCACGCATATTTTGGGAGTCGGTCTTGATAAAATCACGGTTGAGGTCGTAGTTTTTGGCATTGCCTCGGAAGCCATACTCTTGAGGGCCTTTTTGGTTTACCCTGCTAAAAGCGCCCCTTTGGTGTACACCGCCGATATTGTAAAAAGGAATGATGGCCAGAACGGTATTTTCGAGGTTTTTTTTCATTTTGGCATTGGTGGCGGCCTCTCGGAGCAGCAGCATAGAGGCCTCTACCCCATCGGGCTCGCCCGGATGAATGGCATTGTTGATAAGCACAATGTTTTTGCCCTGCTGCCTTGCCTGCTGCGGGTCGAAGCGCTGCGAGAGGTCGAAAACTACCAAGTGCAAGGGCAAACCAAAATCGGTAGTGCCGTAGGTAAATATTTTGATTTCGGGATAAGCCGCGGCCAAGCGCTCAAAATACGCAATGCCCTCGGCGTAGGTAACGGTTTCGGTGCCTTTGGAAAGCTCAAACTTGGTGCGCCAATCGCCGCTTTGGGCTTGGGCAAGGCCACAAAAAAGGCCTAAAAGACTCAATAAGAAGAATTTCTTCATAGAATTGTGTTTTGTATCAATTGGGGAAATAAAAAACGAAGCCTTAAATTAGCAAGAAAGTAGCACCCC
>DAIQNQ010000265.1:0-1825 GCA_036788275.1 Thermonemataceae bacterium | reverse complement strand
TCAAAACTTGCTGCTAACTTCGGGTGTTTAAAAGTATGTTTTGGATGATTTTTTGAAATTTTTCAATGTGTTTATGGAAACTATCACCTTAAAAGAGAATGCCAAGCTTTTAGAAAAGCAAATCAGCAAGGTAAAGGGGCAATTCACCCTCAACGATGCCGCCTCCATGACGGGCGTGCCCACCGAGCAGGCGCGCGAAGCCCTCAACGAACTGATGGAGAAATACGTGTGTCGCTTGGTAGTAACCGAAAACGGCGACCTCATCTACGACTTTGGCAGCAGCCCCCTGCGCCGTGGTGAAAAAACCTTCGCCGAACGCTGGGAAGGCTTCAAGGCTTGGCTCTGGAAGGCCTTCACCATCTTCTTCAAAATATGGATTGCTGTTACACTGGTGGTGTATTTTGTTATCTTTGTAGTCATTCTCATCGCGGCTGTAGTGGCACTCACCGCCAGCGACAAAGACAACAATAACCGAGGCGGCAACAGTGCCGGCAAGATGCTCGGTGGCGTATTCGACCTCTTTTGGGCGATTTTCCGCTGGAACACCATCATGGGCTACCAGCGCACTTACTACGAGCAAGACAGCCGAGGCTATCGCTACAAGCATTATGAGCCACAAAAATCGGCCTTCAACGAAAAAAAGAAAAATTTTATCGCTTCCGTCTATGACTTTGTGTTCGGACCGCCGCGCGTAGAGCCGGAACCTTTTGCCAACCAAAAAGAGGTGGCCGCTTATGCCCGACAAAAAAAGGGCATCGTAACCCTCGCCGAAATCAAAGGCTTGGCCGGATGGAATACCGAGCAGGCACAGGCCTTCTTGAGCGACTGCGTGGTGCGCTTCAATGGCGATGCCCGCATCAGCCCCGAAAATGCCGTGCTTTATGCCGACCTCTCCGACCTTATACGCAGCACCAACCAAGAGCACGATGGCCAAGTAGAATGGTATTGGGATGAGTTTGAGCCCGAATACGAGCTGACAGGCAATACCACCGGGCGCAATGGCTGGGTGATCTTTATGAACCTTTTCAACTTGGCCTTCGCCACCTTCTTCTTGGTGTCGCTGGCCGAGCAAATACAATACGAGCCCGAAATGATGGGTGCTTGGATTGGCTTGGGCATTGTGCCTTTTGTGTTTTCCTTTATTTTCTTTACCGTGCCCCTCCTCCGCTGGGTATATCTGCGCCCCAAACGCAAGCAAAGACATCGCAACAACCAACGCAAGCGCTTGGTGAAGGTGATTTATCAAAATGCCGGAAAGAAACTCTCCCTCTCGCAGGTAGAAATGATGGTAAACCAAGGCCACCCCGAAAAACTCGACCGTGCGCTCGTAGAGGAACTCATGCGCGAACTGGTAATAGACTGGGACGCTGAGGCGGCTTATAGCAGCGAAAATGAACTGATGTATAATTTTGAAAACTTAGGTAGAGAACTCCAAGAGGCCGAAAAGCTCCGTAGTAACCGCAACTACCGAGAAAGCTTGGGCAATACTTATTTCGATACCAAAGAGCTGGAGTAATATGTTTTAACCATTAAGAAGTGAAGGAGCATGAAGGGTTTCACAAAATATCTGTGAGAAAAAACATTGCGGAAGCCTTACTGCCACGCAGCCTTATGGGTCTCCACAAAATCGCGAAAGCTTCGGGGCGGCTTACCTGTCAGCTTTTCGACCCATTTCGAGAGCGGCGGCACAGCCTTGAAACGAGGCAGGTAATGCAGCATAATCATCACCAATACAAAGGCGGCGGGCACTCCCTCCGCTCTTTTTTTGTAGTAAAAATGAATCAAATTAGGGCTGATATAGCGAATTTCCTTGCCCAAGACCTCG
>DAIQNQ010000264.1:0-1870 GCA_036788275.1 Thermonemataceae bacterium | reverse complement strand
CATTTTTGATGGTGTATTGGATATGCTCTCCGCGAATCTCATCGAGCGATACTTGAGCAGCAGCATCGCCAAAGGTATTTTCATTAAGGCGTACTGTATCTTTGCGTACAGGGTCGTTGATGATAAAGCGCATATCCACCTTGCGGTCTGTAAGCTCTGCTTTTCTGGGAAGAGAATCGAAGGCGACGTACTGGCTATCCACCACGCTGCTGTCCACTTCTATGCTGATGTAAGCACGATTGAACTTATAAAAGCCATTTTTGCGCAGCACTTCCTCCATGCGCACCCGCTCCTTGTCAATGTTGTCGCTGTCGTAGTTATCACCTCTACGAATAATATTGGTAGGATATTTTGCCAAGATACTGTCTATGAGCAGATTGTTGCTCAGGTAGCTCAAGCGACGAATGTGGTAGGGCAGGCCTTCTTCTACAAGAAAGGTAATGCCAATACGCTTCTTTCTGACGCTCAGGGTATCTATCTTCAGGGCTACCTTTCCCTGAAAATAGCCCTTGGTAAAGAGATAGCGCTCCATATCGCTGCGAATGTCTTGGTTTACCTTCCAATCAAAGATGGTGGGCGCTTCTCCCACCACGCGCATCCACCAATTGCCTTGGTCGCGGCTGCGTTCCAACTGAGTGAGTTTTTTATCGCGTTTTTTACGAAGCTTTTTTACTTTAAAGGGTTTTTCTTTTTGTTCTTCAATGGCTTTGGCATAGTTGCGTTCTGTTTCTTGTATTTGCTGATTAATTTTTTCTTTATCGTAACGTCTTTTGCCAAAATAATAAAAGCCTACATAGCCATAGGGCAGTACGCTGAAGATACGGGTATTGAGCTTTTGGCGCAGGCGACCTTGCAAAGCTTCGCTTTTTACGGTATTATTGCCTTTTATTTCTTGCCGATGGAGCAAGTATTGGTTGGGTTCTAAATGTTTGGAAGGATTGAAGCAAGCTGATAAGAGCCACAAGCTCAACAGATTCACCAATCCAAAAGTAGTTTTGAAAGACATAGTTTAATGCATCAACGATACAAGTCAGCGTAATGCTGCAAGGTAGTAAATTTTCAGCCTCACCATTTGTTTTCTTCTTTTTTATTATGCCAAGTAAAAAATGGATTAGCCTTTTCAAATCGCTGCAAATTAAAAAATACCGCAGGGAAAAAGAACTTTTTTTTGTAGAAGGGCGCAAAAATCTGCTCGAACTCTTCGAGAGCAACTTTGAAATTGAGCATCTCTTCTTGACAGAAGACTTTATTGAAAAGCACCTTCCCGAAAAAGTACAAAAAAGTGAGGTGCCTATATGGCCTTTGGCAGAGGCTGAACTCCTCAAAATGGGTACGATGCAAAGCAACAATGCAGGCATCGCTTTGGTGAAAATTCCCCACAAAGTGTGTAATATTTCCACACTCAAAGGTTTGGTACCGGTATTGGCGCATATCCAAGATCCGGGCAATCTGGGGACGATTGTGCGGATTTGCGACTGGTACGGCTTGGAGAGCCTGATATGCTCTGCCGACTCGGTGGACTTATACAATTACAAGAGCATTCACGCCACGATGGGTTCTTTTGGGCGGGTGTCGGTATATTATGAGCACCTGGAGGAATTTATCCCACATTACAAAAGCCTGCATCCTGACAAGCGTGTATATGCTGCTTTGATGGCAGGGCAATCTTTGTACCAAGCACCTCCGGCGGCGATAGGAGGCCTGCTGCTGATGGGCAATGAAGCACAAGGCCTTTCTGAAGACCTTGCCCGGCAGGCCGATGTGGGGCTTACCATTCCGCGCTTTGGGGCGGCAGAATCCTTGAATGTGGGCATTGCTACGGCCATTATCATAGATCATTGGCGAAGCGCTTCGAGGATTTTTTAAAAAC
>DAIQNQ010000263.1:0-1972 GCA_036788275.1 Thermonemataceae bacterium | reverse complement strand
GCCCAAGAGATATTTTTCACCCATCCCGAAAGCAATTCAGCGGGGACTTCTTATCTTTGTTTTTCTGAACGTCCGCGCATTATGAAACTTCTACACACTGCCGACTGGCACTTAGGCCGCTATTTTAAAAATTATTCTCTTCTCGAAGATCAGGCGCAGGTGCTGCAGCAACTTGTCGAAATCATAAAGGCAGAGCGCCCCGATGTCATCTTGCTGGCAGGTGATATCTACGACCGCTCGCTGCCGCCCGCCGATGCCATCGCCCTCTTAGACAATGTGCTCGCCGAAATCGTTTTAGACCTTGCCATTCCCCTTATCGCCATTGCCGGCAACCACGACAGCGCCGAGCGCGTGGCCTATTGCCAAGGCATCTTACAAAAAAAAGGGCTGTATATGATTGGCCACCCCGCCTTGGTGCCGCAGCCTATCAAGCTGCAAGATGCTTTTGGCGATTTGTATGTATATCCCATACCTTACACTGAGCCGGAGGTGCTCAGGCAGATTACTTTGGCAAGTGCCGAGCCTTACGAGCAGCTCCCCAAAAGCCATGAAGAGGTGATGAATTATTATATAGCACAAATCAAGAAAATACATCCTGAAGGCCAAAGGGCGGTATTAATGGCGCATGCCTTTATCCATGAGGGCGAAGAATCGGCCTCCGAGCGCAAGCTGAGTGTGGGCGGGGCGGCGCAGGTATCGGCGGCGCTGTTCAAAGATTTTCATTACACGGCCTTGGGGCACTTGCATCGCCCGCAGAGCTTTCTGGACGAGCGTGTGCATTACAGCGGCTCGCTGTTGCAATATTCTACCTCCGAAGCAGGGCAAGCCAAAAGTGTAACTTTGGTGGAGATAGATGGGCAGGGTGCTCTGAGTCTTCGTAAAATTCCCCTGCAAGCACCCCGCAAAATAGAGCGCCTGCGCGGCACGATAGAAGGGCAAAGCTTGGTACTGCATGAGGAAGATGAAGGCAAGGCGGCGGTGCAGGATTTTGTGGAATTGACGCTTTACAACGAAAATCCGGTCATCAATGCCATGGCCATCGTGCAAAAGACCTTCCCCAATGCCATCGAAATCCATTGGTACCACCAAAACAGGCAGGAGCAAAATATCCGCCTCAGCACCGAAGAGTTGGCCGTAAAAAGCCCCGAAGAGCTTTTTGAAGACTTTTATAAGCTTGCAGAAAATAAGCAAGAGGGGCTTCCGCTTCCGGCCAAAGAAATTTTGTACAAAATACTCAAAGATTTAAGCTCGCCCACCGCATGAAGCCTATTTACTTGGAATTACAGGCTTTTGGCCCTTTTGTAGAAAAGCAAGTGATTGATTTCGCGCCACTCTACGAAAATCAAATATTCTTGATTCACGGCCCTACGGGTGCGGGCAAAAGCACCTTGTTTGATGCCATCTGTGTAGCCCTTTATGGTAAAAGTGCCGGACTGCGCGAGGTGGAGCAAATGCGCTCGCACTATGCCAGAGAAGACAGCCCCACCGAGATACGCTTTGTATTTGAGGTAAAAGGCAAGCTGTATCAGGCCTTCCGGCAGCTGCGCATCTCCAAAAAGGGCGATTTGGAAAAAAAACACAGCTTTGGTGCTGTGAGTGAAAATATTGACACCAAGCAATACGAATACATAGAAAAACCCATTGTTGCCACAAAAGCCATCGAAGAGCGTGTGAAGCAATTGATTGGCTTCGATGAGCAGCAGTTTAAACAAATTATTATCCTGCCTCAGGGGAAATTTCAGGAAATCCTTTTGTCGGAATCCAAAGAAAAACAAAAAACCTTGGAGCAACTGTTCGATACGCAGCTTTACCAAAACCTTACGGAGCGACTAAAAGACGAAGCCAAGGGCAAAAAAGATGCCCTTGTGGGGCTTCAGCAGAGCCTTAAAACACTTGCTTCTACCTTGCCGCTCGAAGCCACCGAAGCCGAAAATTTATCAGAGTATATAGCCTCCGAAAGAGATACCTTGGC
>DAIQNQ010000262.1:0-2030 GCA_036788275.1 Thermonemataceae bacterium | reverse complement strand
TTTTGACAAGCTTGGTGTTGCTGGGATTTACGGCCCAAGCACAGTACAACTTTCAAAGCTGCTTATTGGACAGCGCCGTGTATGCCCAAGTGCCCTTGGCTGCTCCGCTTATGCGCGGCGACTACCACAACCTGCCGCAGGCTTTCTCGCTCAAAAAATATGCCCCTAAGCCTCAAAATCAGGGTGATTTGGGCAATTGTGTGGGCTGGACGAGTGCTTATATGGCGCGTACCATCTTGTGGGCGCAGCATCACAACTACACCAATACGGATTATATTACGGCGCAGGCTTTTTCACCTTTTTTTGTATATGAGTACATCAAAGCTTACGACGACCGCCACTGCAAAACGGGGGCTACCCTCTTTGCCGCTTTGGAGGCGCTCCGCGAACTGGGTACGGTGAAAATGCAAGACTTCGCCCAAAGCTGCAACCAAGTGCTTAGCAGTGCCCTCAAGCAAAAGGCGCGGGAGTTTCGTATAGAAAGCTACAAAAGGCTCTTTGTGAGTGGTACAAAAGATAAAATTCCCTTCGTGAAAAAGAGCATCGCCGAGGGCAAGCCCGTGATGATTGGTGTGAAGTGCTGCGTGGAGTCTTTTCTCAATGCTGCCGACTCGGTATGGATACCCACTGCCACAGATGACTTCCAGTCGCTCAATCCGCAAGGTGGCCACGCCGTAACAGTAGTGGGCTATGATGATAAGAAATACGGAGGCGCTTTTGAGATTATGAACAGTTGGGGCACAGATTGGGGCAACAAAGGTTTTTTGTGGATACGCTACCAAGATTTCAACGATTTTTGCTTTGAAGCCTACGAAATGGCCATTCCGCAAGATATGAGCGAGCAGCTGGCCGGAGAAGTAAGCCTGAGACTGTCGGCGGGCAGCGAGATGCAAGCCGTGCTCAAAAGCGGTGTGTATGAAACCAAGCAGGCCTATCGCTCCGGCACTTTGTTTCGGATATACTTGGCCAATTACCAGCCGGCATATATTTATATTTTTGCCAGCGACCTACGCAAGCAGCATACACCGCTCTTTCCTTATGAGCCGGGCATCAGTCCCTTTTTGGGCTATCAGATGAGCAATATGGCCTTGCCCAGCGAAGAACATTATATAGAGATGGACCAAGTGAAGGGCTTGGATTACTACTGTATTTTGTATTCCAAGGAAAAGTTACACTTGCCTTCCTTACTCGAAACAATGTCAGTTTTGGAGGGAAACTTTCAAGAAAGACTTTATAAAGTGCTTGGAAGTAAATTAATTCCACTTGCCCAGCAGAAACTCTCCGAACAAAAAATAGGTTTTATTGCTCCTACAAACCAAGGAAGCATCATGCCTTTGATTATTGCTATTCCACATCATTAAGAGACTTTTATATCTTACTTCAAAAAAATCATGTAAGTTTTTAGCAATATTTTTTGTTTAATACAAAAACAAATATATATTTGCTACGTAAACGTACTCAATCTTACGCCCAACTTACGTGAAGAACTACTACTCCATACTCGAAATACCTGTTTCTGCCTCTGCCGGCAGTATCAAGGCGGCTTATAGAAAGCTCGCTAAGATATGGCATCCCGACCTGCACAAGGATTGTAAGCAAGCTGAAGGCTGGTTTAGAGAAGTGCAAGAAGCCTACGAAACGCTCTCTAACAGCGCCCGCAAAAGCCTCTACGACCGCCATTACCAACAGGCATTGCGAGGAACCAACCTGCATACACCCATCAAACCTACCTTGAACCAAGCACAAGAAGAGCTCAGCAAGGCGTTTGTATTGGAGGAGTACCAAGCACGTTTGGCCAAGCTCCACCAAAAGCATCAGGCATTGGTAGAAGAGCAAAAAAAGCAAGCCGCCTACCACCGCGAAAAAAGCAGCAGCACCAAAGATTTTTATACTACTTTCTGTGAAAACAGAGCCAAGTCTTTCTCCAAAAGCAAAACCCAAGCCCGTGTGCAAGCCGTACCCATCAGCCCGGAGCAGTTTGCCCGGATTTTGTACCAATGTGATATGGATTGAGCAGAAACAAGCTTTTT
>DAIQNQ010000261.1:0-2038 GCA_036788275.1 Thermonemataceae bacterium | reverse complement strand
TGGAAATGATAGAAGGCGAGGCGCTGCCCCTCTGGGACATTCCCAAGGCCAAAGCACTCAATGGTTTGGCCGGATTGCTCTACCTTTGGGGCGACTACCAGCAGGCTTTGTCCAAAAACTTAGAGGCCACCCGCCTGCGCGAGCAATACCAAGACAAGGTCGGCATGGCGCGCTCTTATAATGCCTGTGGCGTAGTGTATGATGCTTTGGAAGATTATGAAAAAGCGGTTGATTTTTACTCAAAAGCGCTCAACCTCTACGAATCGCTCAAAATGCTGCGCGAAAGTGCAGGCGTGCTCGACAACTTGGCCTCTGCCCTCAAGCTACAAGCCCAAAGCCAATCCCAAGACATAGACTATTCGCAGGCCATTGCCTATTATACCCGCTCTCTGCAAATCAGTCTCCAACTGCAAGACAAGAAGAGTGCTGCCCGCACCTACAACAATTTGGGCATCATTGCCTTCAACCAAAAAGACTACGACAAAGCCCTTGAGCTTTATCTCAAAGCAGTGCAGGCCGATGAGGCCTTGGGCAATCTGGAGGGCATTAGCAAGACTTACAACAACATTGCCGCTGTGTTTGAGGCACAAGAAGAGGTGGACTTGGCCATTTCGTATTATGAAAAATCGCTTGAAGCCTCCTTTGAGGTGAAAGCCAAGACCGATATGCTGGTGAGTTTTGAGGGGCTGACGCGCTTGCACAGGCAGAAAAACGACTTTGTGCAAGCTTTTGAATATGCGCAACTGGTAAATATTTACAAAGATGAACTCGCCAAACTTGCCAATAAACAGCAAATCGGGAATCTGACCCTGCGATATGAACTTGAGAAACAGCAAAAAGAAGTGGAAAGCTTGGCCAGACAAAACTTGGAGATAGAACTCGACAATAGCCGCAAGCGTGAGCAACTTTTTTATTTTTTGATGGCCATCATTGCTGTTGGCCTTCTCAGCGTCGGCCTTATTTACCAAAACCGCCTCAAGAGTCGTCTCAACAAAACACTCAAAGAGCGCAATGGACTATTGGCCAAGCAAAACGATGAAATTCAAGAAAAGAGAAAAGCTTTGCAGGAGGCAGTACAGAAATTGGCCGAAAAAAATCGGAATATTACCGATAGCATCATCTATGCGCGCCGTATTCAAGATGCTATTCTGCCGCCGCCACAAGAGTTGTTCAGAGACTTTCAGGAGGGTTTTGTGTTGAGCAAGCCCAAGTCTATTGTGAGTGGCGACTTCTATTGGTGCGCCGAAAAAGCCAGTAAAAAACTGATTGTGGTAGCCGATTGTACCGGACATGGCGTGCCCGGGGCTTTTATGACGGTGATGGGGCATACTTTGCTCAATGAGATTATCAATGAGCAGGAGATTATAGACCCCGCCGAAGTGCTTTATCACTTAGACAAAAAGATAATGACACTCCAAAACACCAATCAACAGCGTTTTGTGCATGATGGCATGGATTTGGCCATCGTGTGCTTCAATATGGATACCCAACGCATCAGCTTTTCGGGTGCCAAAAATGGCCTTTTGCGAATCAGAGAAGGAGAGCTGTTGGCGCTGCGTGGCAGCAAGTTTCCGGTGGGCAGCAATCAGTATAAACACGGCAAGCGCTTCGATACACAAGATTTGGATTTCCAAACAGGCGACTTGTTTTACTTGTTTACCGACGGTTTTCAAGACCAGTTTGGTGGAGAAGAGGGTAAAAAATATATGCGCAAACGACTGCACGATTTCTTGATGAGCATTCATGAGCTGCCCTTGGCCGCACAGCAAATCCAAATGGGCAAGGAAATTACGGTTTGGAAAAATGGCAACAAACAAACTGACGACATGCTGATGCTGGGGTTGAAGGTGTAGGCGGCTTATTTGTTTTATCTAAACCATTAAGAAGTGAAGTTGCATTAAGGTTTTATCCTTCATATCCTTAACTCCTTAATGATGAGCTTTTTTATCTGAACCATTAAGCAGTGAAGTTGCATTAAGGTTCTATCCTTCATATCCTTAACTCCTTAATGATGAGCTTTTTTATCTGAACCATTAAG
>DAIQNQ010000260.1:0-2080 GCA_036788275.1 Thermonemataceae bacterium | reverse complement strand
AAAAAATAAGCTAACGCAATTTTTCAGAGCAGGTCAGCTGTAAGCATTATACCTGAAAGCCCAGCACCAAAATATCATCTACCTGCATAGCTTCGCCGCGCCAGTCGAGATGTGCTTGGAGGAGCTGCTCATATTGGCGCTGCATGGGCAGCAGATGTATGTCTTGCAGCAAGGCCACAAAGCGCTTCATGGTAAACTTGTGGCCTCTCTTAGCACCTTGAAACTGGTCGCGGTAGCCATCAGAAAACAAATACACCGTAGTAGGAATACTAATATCAATACGCTGCTGCTCAAACTGATAGGCGGCCTCGCCTTCATAGAAGCCTCCCCCAATAGGATAGGCACTGCCTTCGAGCTGGTGCATTTGGCCTTCTTGAAAGTACAGCATCGGTTGGCGGGTAGCCGCAAAGTGCATTATCTGATGTGCTTCGTCTATGGTGCAGAGGCTTATCTCCATACCGTCTTTGTTATTGCTTTCTTTCTGGCGCAGTATCTCTTGGGTATCTTGGTGCAGCCTTGCCAAGATTGCCGCCGGAGCAGTAATTTGATCGCGTATCACAATTTGATTGAGAAAAGCATCGGCCAGCAGGCTCATAAAGGCTCCTGGCACGCCGTGCCCTGTACAGTCCACCACGGCGATAATTTTCTGAGTACCTACTTGCCCAAACCAATAGAAATCTCCACTGACAATGGCCTTGGGCAGTAGCAATACAAAACCATCGCTAAAAGCCTCTCGCAATCGCTGCTCCGAGGGCAGCACTGCCGTCTGGATGCGTTGCGCATAAGTGATACTCGCCGTAACGTTGATATTGATTTGCTCCAATTCGAGGTTTTTTTCCATCAAGGCCTCGTTATAAATTTTTGTATCGTTATTACTTTGCTTGAGCAGCTCCGCTTGCGTGGTAATCTCTTCTTTTTGTTGTTTTACCTCCTCATTTTTTTGGAGCAATTCTTCATTCAAAACCTGAAGTTGGGTATTCAGTCGCTGAGTTTTGCGCAAGAAAGCAGCTACCAGCAAGGCTACTGCTACCAAAAGTACGATGCCAACTTGCAGCAATAAGATTTTTTGTTGGTATTGCAGCTTTTCTAAGTCCTTTTCTTTTTGCAAAAGCTCATTTTTGCTGCGCGCCTGTTGGAGGTCAAAAGATTCGCGCAGGCGGTCTATGCGCTTTACCGTTTGCTCATTGAAGATAGAATCCTTTATATCACGATTGATTTCAAAAAACTCAAGAGCTTTTTGATAATCTTTCATCTCGTAATATACTTCATAAAGTTGGTAAGCGGCAGTTTGGCGAGAGCGAGGCAACTGCTGGGCTACGGCGATTTGATAAGCCTCTTGGGCATAGGTCAAGGCTTTGGCATATTGTGCTTGTGCCCTAAAGCACTTGGCCAGCTCATTGCGCACTGCCACACGCCCGGGCTGGTAAGCCAATACTTCGTACAAGGCAAGGGCTTGCTCAGCATAGCGCTGGTGCTCAACATAGTTGCCCAGCTCACCATACACCGAGCCGATATTGTGCAGGGAATTGGCAATACCGATAGAATCGTTTTTGAGTTGTATTTTGATGTCTAAAGAGCGTTTGAAATACTCGATGGCTTTTTCTTTTTCGGTATCAGCATAAATATTGGCCAAATTGTTCAGCATTTGGGCTTGGCCTTTCAGTTCTCCTATTTCCTCAAAGATTTTTTGAGCTTTTTGGAAATATTCGATACAGGTCTCGTCTTGGTTTTGGGTACAATACACAATACCGATGTCGTTATATACATAAGCCATTTGTTTTTTGTCGCCAAGCTTTTCATACACTTTGAGCGAGGCAAGGTAGTGTTCGATGGCCTCGGGATAAGCCGCCCGTACATTGTACAAGCGCCCTTTTTCGAGCAGATACCGCGCTTGGCCATTGGTGTAGTTGAGCTTGTCGGCCAGCTGCCCCGATAGGCTGATGAGACTGTCGGCGGTCTCGGCTTGGCTGTAAAGAAACTTGTTGGCCAACTCTTGGAGGGCATCTACACGCTCTTTACCTTGGGCTTTTTGCAATACAGCCTTGAGGCTATCAACATCCGATTGCTGCGCCCAAGCAAG
>DAIQNQ010000259.1:0-2082 GCA_036788275.1 Thermonemataceae bacterium | reverse complement strand
GAGGTATTCAAAAATCCTGACTTGCCCAAGGCCGACTATGCTTTCTACCGCATATTTCTGGGTATTTTTGAGCGCCACGACAGCCAAAGCTACGAGGAGGAACTTTGGAAACTCACCAAGCACAAGTCCAAGCAAGTAAGGCAGCTTTTGGCAGGGGTGCTGGCCAAAACAGGTGCTACGGCGCTCCCCAAAGCCAAAGCGCTTTTGTATGCCAAAACTGCCGATGCACGCCAAGCAGCGGCTATGATATTGGCCAAAATACAAAGCCCCGAAGCAGAAGCTACGCTCTTGGAAGCTCTCAATGACGAAAAGAGCGATGATACGCGCGATGTAATGGTAGAGGCGCTGGGCGATAAGTTTTACCAAAAACTCTCTCCAACACAAATCAAAGACTTTGTACTGACTGCCCAAGCCCGTGGCAAATTAGAAGCACCTGCTGCGCCTTGGCTCGACGAGGAGACCTTGCCGCCTTTGCATTTCAGCAATGATTTGGGCTTAGACAAAGGCCTGCTTACCCGCTATCTTTTGTATCGCTTAGCCCGTGCCAAGACAATAAACCCCGAAACAGAAGCCCAAATGCTCTTACCCTTGCTTTCGAGGGAGAAGAATGCCGACTTTGCCAAAAAGCTCTTCGAGGCCTTTGTAAACCAAGGAGCCGATTCTAAGCACAAATACTGCCTCATACTGGCGGGCTTGCTCGGCGACGACCGCTTGGTGGACAGCCTCCGCACGCAAATTGTAAAATGGGCCGATAGCGCGCGAGGCAAAATGGCAGAATATGGCGTAGGTGCGCTGGCGCTTGTAGGAAGCAACAAAGCGCTGCGTATAGTAGAGTTTTTCTCCCGAAAATACAAAACCAAAAACTCTAATATCGGCACTGCTGCCGCCCAAGCCCTTGAAGATGCTGCTGAAGCACTGGGTATCGAAGCCAATGAGCTGGCCGACAGCATTATTCCCGATTTCGGTTTTGAAAATCTCTATAAAATCTTTCAGGCAGGAGGGGAGGAGATACGCGCTTTTATTGGCAAGGATTTCAAAATACAGTACCTCAACGAAAGCGGCAAAGTACTCAAATCGCCTCCCAAAGCTACCGACAAGGCCATTTTGGACGAACTCAAAGACATTGGCAAGGAGCTGCGCGAGGTAGTGCGCCTGCAATCGGGTCGTATGGAGCTGTATTTGGTGATTCAGCGCAAGTGGTCTTTAGAAAAATGGCAGCAGTTTTTTCTGGCCAACCCCATTATGTTTGTGTATGCTACTCGCCTGATATGGGCTGCCTACGATGCCCAAGGGCAGATGCAAGAGCGCTTTTATGTGGCCGAAGATACCAGTCTTTTGAATTTAGAAGATGAAGAAGTAAGCCTGTCGCCCGAAGCCCATATCGCTATGCTGCACCCCTTGATGATTGAGGAAAGCGAAAGAAAGGCTTGGGTGAGCAAATGTTTTGAACAAGGCATCAAGCCGCTCTTTCCGCAAATGCAGCGCCCTGTGGTATTGCTCGAAGCACAAGACCTGCACAAAGAGGCTGTTGTGGAGTTTGTTGGGCGCAGAGGCGAGCCTATGGCCGTCAAGGGGGCTTTCAAAAGATACGGCTGGGTGGCTTGGGGCATCGAAGACCACGGCGATATTTCCTCTTTTGCCAAAAACTTCGAGACCTTGGGCATCAGGGCTGAGATAGAAACGGGCGGCGGCTTGTATTTGGGCTGGGCAGATACCAGCCAAGCGGAGTTTTATAACCTACACTTTGTAGAAAGCAGCGCTCGCAAAGTGCTGAAACTCCAAGAAGTGCCTCCCTTGGTGTACTCGGAGGTGATGGGCGAGTTGCGCCAGATTGTGCCTCAAGCCTAAGCACTTCGTATTCTGTACCAAAGCTTCGGAAGTATTTCTGCTCTTCCGAAGCTTTTTTATGCGCCTAAGGTGATTTTATAGGGAAAAGTTTTTGAAGGCACCTCTAAGCCCTCCTTCTAAATTTTATAGGGGATAAAAAATATTCAATCTTTTGATTATCAATAAATAAAATCAATTCCAAAGTAGATACGCACTGCAGTGCGTATCTACAAGATTTGTGTTGGTGGAAATTTT
>DAIQNQ010000258.1:0-2109 GCA_036788275.1 Thermonemataceae bacterium | reverse complement strand
GGCTAATTTCTTGACAGCCGATTTTTTTATTCCACTTTTCTCTTTAATTTTGCAGGCAAATTTTGTTTCACTCCTATAAACCCGCAACAAAATGTCAAAAATCAAAGTGGCCATCAATGGCTTCGGTCGCATTGGGAGGCTTTCTTTCAAAGCTCTTTTACAAAAACCAAATATTGAAATTGTCGCTATCAACGACCTTACCGATACCCATACACTTGCTCATTTGCTCAAGTACGACTCTGTACACGGCAGATTTCAGGGCAGTGTAGAGGCCGCCGCCGATGGCATCATTGTAAACGGCCAGAAAATCCGCATTTATGCCGAAAGAGAACCCGCCAAACTCCCTTGGGGGCAGCTGGGTGTACAGGTAGTGCTGGAGTCCACAGGACGTTTTGTAGATGAGGCGGGTGCCGGAGGGCACATTACTGCCGGAGCGAAGAAGGTGATTATCTCGGCACCGGCCAAGGGCAATATCCCTACCGTGGTGTTGGGTGTAAACGAAAATATCCTTACAGGCGAAGAGACCATCATCTCGAATGCCTCTTGTACTACCAACTGCCTTGCGCCGATGGCCAAGGTTTTAGACGACCTCTTCGGCATAGACACAGGCTATATCACCACTATCCACGCTTATACTGCCGACCAAAACCTCCAAGATGCCCCGCACAAAGATTTGCGTCGCGCCAGAGCCGCCGCTTATTCGATTGTGCCTACTTCTACAGGAGCGGCCAAGGCCGTAGGTTTGGTGTTGCCGCACCTCAAAGGCAAGCTCGATGGTGTGGCCATGCGCGTGCCCATTCCTGATGGCTCGCTCACCGACCTCACCGTAACGCTCAAGAAGCCTGCAACGATAGAGGAAATCAACAAAGCCATGAAAGCCGCCGCTGAAGGTGCGCTGAAGGGTATTTTGGAATATACCGAAGACGAAATCGTATCTATTGATATCGTGGGCAATCCGCACTCTTGTATCTTCGATGCCAAGCTCACCGCCGTAAATGGCAACCTCGTGAAAGTGGTAGGCTGGTACGACAATGAGGCCGGCTACTCAAACCGTATCGCCGATTTGATAGAAAAAGTAGGTGCTTAAAAATTAGTAAAGTCTATAAAAAAAATGCATCTGAACTATTTTCAGGTGCATTTTTTGTTGATATTTGGAAGGCTCAAAGCTCCTTTTACTGGTACAAAAAAGTTGCGGCTGCATAAACAAAAAAGCCCTCAGATTGATTTTTCAAGAAAACCTTTATTTTCCATATCCCTACTTTTGATACAATATGCTTTATTTACCTTTGTTTCCATTGAGCTTGGTTGTTTTTCCTTTCGAGAAAGTAAATCTTCATATTTTCGAGCCTCGTTACCGACAGTTGGTAGAGGAGTGCCTACAAGCGCAGAATACTTTCGGAATGCCGCCTTTTATAGGCAAAGAAATGAAAAAAATAGGCACACAAATACGCCTATTGGCATTGCAAGAGCGCTACGAAGATGGCCGTATGGACATTACCGTAGAGGGTATGGGCACTTTCGAGCTGCTCGATTTCCAGAACCCTGCCCCCAACAAGCTTTATGCAGGTGGCAATGTACAAAAATTGTCTATAGACGATGGCTTGGCCGATTTTTTACTCTTGGAACAAGTAAAAGTACATATCGAAGACCTCTATCAGCTTCTCAAAATGCCTGTACCTGTTGATTTTGAAACTAAAACTTTCTTTTCCTTTGAAGCAGGGCATAAAGTTGGGCTTTCGCCGGAGCAAGAATACGAACTCTTGTGCCTGCCTACCGAAAAAGAAAGATTGCAGTTGATATTAGAGCATTTGGAAAATGCGATTCCCATTTTGGGCGAAATAGAGCGCACCAAGGAGAGAATCCAAATGAATGGACATTTTAAGAATTTTGATCCGCTTACTTTCTGATATATTTTAATTGATTTTCAGAGAAATAGCGCTCAGATGAAAAAAAATGATAATTTTTTGGAGGAAAAGGCTTGACAGAAAAATAAAAAGCAGTATATTTGCATCATCAATTGCAACAATGACCGATGGTGTAACAGGCAACACGTCTGATTTTGGTTCAGAAGAGTCTAGGTTCGACCCCTAGTCGGTCAACAAAAAGCCC
>DAIQNQ010000257.1:0-2174 GCA_036788275.1 Thermonemataceae bacterium | reverse complement strand
CCACAAATATATCGAAGCGAAAGAGATTCATAGCCGCCCTGTCTGGTACCAAAGCAGCTTCCCAAGCCCCTTGGGAAGCTTGCGTATTTGTGCCCAAGAGGAGGGCATTACTTATCTGGCCTTTACTGAGCAGCCCGACGAAGAGGCCGAGTGGCAAAAAATCTTGCATAAGCAAGGGGTGATACTCCAAGAAGGCGAAAATCGGCACATCCAACAAGCCCGTGAGGAATTGGAAGCCTATTTTGCGGGTACAAGAACCTACTTCGATTGCAAGCTGCATCCCTTCGGCAGCGATTTTCAGCAGCGCGTATGGCAAAGCCTGCTTGATATTCCTTATGGCACTACCCGCAGCTATGCCCGCCAAGCCCTTGCCTTGGGCAATCCCGAGGCCATCAGGGCGGTAGCTGCGGCCAATGGCCAAAACCCCATTGCCATTCTCATTCCCTGCCACCGCATCATCGGCAGCAATGGCCAACTCACGGGCTACCGCGGCGGCCTTGAAAGAAAGAAATACCTGCTCGACTTAGAGCAAAAGCCCCCACAACAGTATTTATTGGATTTTGGATAATGAACACCCTCACCCGCAAAGGTGCGAGAACTATCAAGGATATTCCGCCCGACATACTACAAGCCCTCCACGCCGGAGAGATAGAAAGCGCCAACTTGGTGGAGTGGTTGGCCATCAATCAAAGCTTGCTGCTCGAGAACTGCCTCAAAGCCCTTGGCAAAGAAAGCTATCTGCCTGCTATCCGTCAGCAGCTTGCGTCATTATCCAAACCCTCGGCCAATCGCCTCCAAGCGGCTATTGGCGAAGCCCTGCGCTTGCAGCTTGCCAGGCAACCCGACGAGGCGCTGTGGCAAGCTTTGTGCGCACACCGCTCCGACACGGTGCGCTGCTGGGTAGCTTATTGTATCGGGCAAGACAGCAGTCTTGCTTCCGAAATTTTGTTTGAAAAGATAAAGCCTTTTGCTGCCGATAGCCATTTTGGGGTAAGAGAAGTAGCTTGGATGGCCTGCCGCCCACATATTGCGGCGCATTTGGAGGTGAGTATCAAAATCCTGACTACTTGGGCAAAGAGCGAGGACGAAAACCTCCGCCGCTTTGCCAGCGAAGCCACCCGCCCAAGAGGCGTATGGTGTGCCCATCTGCAAGCCCTCAAGGAGCAGCCTGCTTTGGCTTTGCCTATTTTGGAAGCCCTGCAAGCCGACTCCTCGCGCTATGTGCAAAACAGTGTGGGCAACTGGCTGAACGATGCGGCCAAAAGCCAAGCCGACTTTGTCCGAAACCTTTGTGCCGCTTGGCAAGCCCAAAGCCCCACGAAGGCGACTGCTTATATCATCAAAAGAGCGCTCAGAAGTATTTCCTGACCGATAAATGCTTGCCTCTGAAACACTTCTGCGCCCGACTTGGTTAGGCTGATAACCAAAATCTCGGACTGATGACAAAAACGCTGCTTTTCGCTTGCTTACTCTTTTGTTCCTACGGTTTGTCTGCACAAGATTTTCATCTGATGGGCAGCGCCGAACCGATGCTCAATGGCTGTATCCAACTTACGCCCGACGAGCCTTATATGGAAGGTTTGGCTTATTCTAAGCGAAAGATGCGCTTAGACCAGTATTTTGATATAGAATTTGATATTTATCTGGGTAATAAAGATGAGGGTGCCGATGGCATCGCCTTTGTGATTCATACCGACCCGCGTGGCTTTGGGGCTTATGGCACTTGGGGCGAATGCTTGGGCTATGGGCGTTGGAGCAAGTTTTATGAGGGCGGCACTTACATTGCGCCTTCTATTGCCGTGGAGTTTGATACTTATTATAATCCTCGCCAAAACGACCCCCGCCACGACCACGTGGCCTATCTCGAAAACGGTACCACCTACCACGAGCAATATTGGCATAACAACGACACGAACTATAACCTCGAAGACGGCTATTTGCACAGTTTTCGCATGGTTTGGAATCCCGAAAGCCAAGAACTCTTGGTGGCGCTGGACGGAAATGTGGTGTATAGACAAAAAAAAGACCTCATCAATGAGGTCTTTAAAGGAGCTACCGAAGCGATTTGGGGCTTTACGGCCTCTACGGGTAGGGCGCATAATCTGCAATATTTCTGCCTGAAAAAATGGGCAATGGCTCCGTAAATTCCATAAATAATGTGATGTAGATACGCA
>DAIQNQ010000256.1:0-2229 GCA_036788275.1 Thermonemataceae bacterium | reverse complement strand
TAGTTGTTGATGCGCTGGGGCATTACCTTGAGCCAGCCCAAGGGCAGACCTTCAAAGCGGACACATACCCAGCCTTGGGGCAAATCTTGCGGGGCTACAGAAAGCTCTTTTTTGCGCAAAAACTGCAAAGCATCGGCCTCCGAAAGCGCCACCGAAGGCCAATCGGCAGCAAGGGCATGGCTCAATGCCAAATCGGGCGAGGGCACAAAATCTTTGCCCTTCAGCTCGCCCAAAAGCAAGCCTGCATATTTTACCTCCAAGAGGTTCGACAAGTAGCGCATTTCCTCGGAGCGCTCAGGCGGCATCGCCCAAACCTCTGTCCCTTTCAAAAAAAGCGCCTCAGCAGCCTCTTCTCTTAGCCAGCCTTGCAGCAAAGGGGCTTGTTTTTTGGGCAAGGGCTGGTAGTCGCTGTCCTTCACACGATAGTGCTTTTGCTTGTTGCGGCTGCCCGCAGTGCGCTGGAGACAACACAGAAAAAAGCCCTCGCCTTGGCTGCGATGCGGCAAAAAGCGATAGGCAAAAACCTTCTCGCCCGATGCCGTGCGCTCCTGCACCTCCTCGATGCCCCAAGAGGCCTCTATGGGCAAGGGCACTGTACGCATATCGGTATTTTCGAGCAGCCAGTGGATATTCTCCTCGTTTTCTTGGCGATTGTAGGTACAAGTGCTGTACAGCAGGTAGCCCTCTTCTTTGAGCGCCGGAAGTATCTCTGTCAGAATATCCTGCTGGCGCAAGGCACAATGCGCCACATTTTCCGGCGACCACTCCGTAAGGGCTTGGGCTTCTTTGCGAAACATCCCCTCGCCCGAGCAGGGCGCATCTACCAGAATCAAATCAAAAAACTCTTCCATATCGGCAAAGTCCGAAGCTTGGTTTTGGCTTACCACCAAGCCCCCCGTAGCGCCCCAACGCACCAAGTTTTCTATCAAGATATTGTTTCGGCCCTTTATCAGCTCATTGCTCACCAGCAAGCTGCCTTCGGGCAACACAGCGCTCAAATGCGTGCTCTTGCCGCCGGGCGCAGCGCAGAGGTCTAAAGCACGTACAGGATTTTCTTGCCCCAGCACTTGGGCGGCGGCATAGCCTGCAAACATCGAAGAGGCCTCTTGCACATAATAAGCCCCCGCCCAAAAGCGTGGGTCTAAGGTAAACACAGGGCGCTCCTCCAAATACAGCCCTTGGGCACACCAAGGTACCGACTTGGCTGCCGCAAAAGCAGTGCTTGACTTGCGCGGATTTTGGCGCAGCGAGGTAATGGGCGCTGCTTGGAGGCTTTCGAGAAAGGCAGCTTGTGCCTCTGGAAGAAGCCACTCGGAGAGGCGCTGTACAAAGGCTTCGGGAAGGTGTATCATCAGGAGTTGTTCGCTTTTATTTTGCCCATTTTTCCACAAAATCTATAAACTGACTTTGCTGGTCTATAAATACATTGTGTGAGCAATCGTCGAGATATTTCAAATTATCTTCGCCCAAGAGCTTTTGCAAGGCTGCTACCTGTGCTACGGAATAAAGGCCATCGTCTTTGCCATAAAGGGCGCTAATTTTTATGTTTTTGCCTTGCAGCTGCTTCAAATTTTCTTGCAAATTAAGACTTGTATATTGCTCATTTTTCCAAAAGCCTTGCGGGGCTTGGTAGCTCATCTGAGAGGCATATTGGCGCAGCAGGCTGTCGGTGCGGAAAGTAGCATAAATTTGTTTGGCTTCTTCGGCGGGCTTTTTGGGTGTATAAAAGCCATTCTGCATGGCATGCATAAAACTGTAAGAACTGTACTCCAGCGAGCTTTTGTCCATTTTTTCGAGGGCTGCAATATAGGCGAGATTGGTTTGGTCGCCTTTGGTCTGATAAATTTCTTTGGCGGCTGTGATAATCGTTTTGAAGCTTTCCTGCAAATCTACGGGTGCGCCTACAAGCAGCAAGGAAGCAATATTTTGTGGATATTTTTCGGCAAACAATACAGCTACTACTCCCCCAAAGCTATGCCCGATGAGATGTGCCTTGGTAAGGCCATATTGCTTGTAAATGACCAGCAAGTCGTCGAAGCTTTGTTGAAAGGTAAATTTCGCTTGGGAGTCTTGGCTGCGGCCTTCCCCGCGTCGGTCATACACAATTACAAAAAAGCCACGGTCGGCAAGCTTTTGAGCGGTAGTCGCTTCAAAATTGGCACTGTTGTAGCCCGGGCCGCCATGCAAAAACACCAATGCAGGTGCTGTGCGCTTGCCAAATGTTTTGAT
>DAIQNQ010000255.1:0-2335 GCA_036788275.1 Thermonemataceae bacterium | reverse complement strand
ACTAAAGTCCGCCTCTATTCATTTTCAAAAGAAATCGCTTGCAAAGGTATTTTACGCAATATAGAAATCAAGATGGTATAAGAAGTCCTTTTCTTAATGCACCTTCAAACCTTCATGGTTCAACATCTTTTAAAACTCGTGTAAGCGTTGCGGAATGTTCCAGCGGATGCTTAGCGAGGTGAAAGAGGTATTGAGATTGCGCTCTGCGATTTCGCTTTGCTGTTGGCGCAGCACCTGCTTGAAGTCCACAAAGAAATTATGAAAAACTTGATAAGAGGCCGTAAAATCACCAAAAAGGATACTTTCTTCGATGCCCTGCCCGATACGGTTGCCAAAAAGCTGCTCTATGCGGCGATTGTCCAAAAAGATATTGCCTCCCCAATTGCTGCCCTCGGCATCGGCACCATAGCGAATATAAATGAGCTTGCCCGTAAGCTGTAAGCGTGCCAAGGGCTGATAGCGGATAATGCCGATACTTTCATAAAAGTTGGCACCGAGCGGGTGCGCCAAAGGCTGCTGGTAATGGGAGTAATTGGTAAACTTGTTGTTTTGGGTGTAGATATAAGGCCTTGCGATGTTTACCTCGCCTTGGAGGTCTAAATTAGAGATACCGAAGGCATCAATGTATTTGAGGCCAATCTGTCCGGCTTGCTTGTTGCCCCACCAGCCATTGCCGCTGAGCACTTCACGTACTTGGAGTTCGTCTATATTGAGTTGGCCATAAAGCTGGAAGCGCTTCAGGAAATTCCAGCGGAAATCAATACCGAGCAGGGCATTGTCGGGGCTGCCGAGCTGCTGCTCCACTGAGCGATAAAAGATGATGGGATTGAGGTAGTTGAGGTCGAAGCCGGAGTTGGCGATGGTATCGCGCGGAGCAAAAACGATGGCTTCGAATACACCAATATTGAAATTGGGTGTGATATTGGCGCTGAGGTGATGGAAGGCGAAGTATTTCTTAGGACGAAAGCCATCGGCATTGAGCACTTCGGCATTCATCTGGGCGAAAATATTTTGGTAATTAAGCTTCCAAACCTGTGTATTTACCTTCAGGAAGAGATAATTGCTGGCGTAGTCGGAGAGAATCATAGAGCGGTAGCCGTTGCCGATGAAGTGGCGGTCGTGGCCAAACTGCATCTGGATATGTTTGGTAGCATCGAAAGAGATATAGCCGCGTGCCGTGAGGAAGTCCACATCGGTGGGCATGGCTCTGTCGCCATCTTTGTAATAACCCTCGCCGGGCACAGCATCGAAGGCTTTGATTTGGTTTTGGACATAGAGCGGAAAGCCCGCTTGGGTATCGGTGAGGTAAGTATAAAAGCCCAGCTTGCGGTCTATCATACCTCTTATTTCTACACCACGTGTATTGACATAGGTATTGCGTGAGAGCTGCTCGTTTTGGTCGCGCCCTAAGCCAAAATGCAGCACAGGATTGACGTGCAGGTCGAAGTCTTTTTGTTGGTATTGGAAGAAATCGGATTTTTTATTGAAAAAGTATTTAAGTACAGGCTTCTCGCGGTCATTATCGGCTTTTTCGCTCCATTCCCAGTTGTCGCTGCGCAAGTAGTTGAGGTTGAAACGGTCTATTTCGCTCAGGCCTGCTTCATCGCTGAGGCTGTCGGCCAAGGCCGCGATAGCGCGACGAAGATAGGGCTTCATTTGGCTGTGGAGGTGCTTGGCAAAGCGCCCTTGCTTGATTTCGTAGCGCTCCACCAAGTGGTAATAGTCGCTGTTGAGGGGGGCATATACGCTTTGGGCTTGGCTGCTGCTACAAGCCAGCAGGGCTATCAAAAAGACAAGGCCTAAGAAGAAAGGAGTAGTGCTTTGGCTCATAAGGAAGAATGATGGAGATTTTTCAAGGAACTACAAAGATAGCATTTCTCATTAAAAATAAAGTGTGGAAATCTGTTGAAGCTTGACTATACCGGGTAGCTTTAAGTTTCAGAAAAGTCTATAAAACAGTTGAAGCAATCATAATCCGATAAAAAATTTGTATTTTTGTAAAGCCTCCTAATCTACTTTCCTATGAAATACATCACCGACATCAACGACTTAGACCTCGACGGCACTTATACCTACGCCGATTACCTCACTTGGCACTTTGAGCAGAGTGTGGAGCTGATAAAAGGCAAGATATTCAAAATGTCGCCTGCGCCTAAGGCTCAGCATCAAAATATCTCTTTTAATCTCAGTGGATTGCTATATAACTATCTGAAGAGCAAAAACTGTAAGGCGTTCTCCGCTCCCTTCGATGTGCGTCTTTTGGATAAGAAGAAATCCGATAAGGCCAATAAAGATGTTTATACGGTGGTTCAACCGGATATTTGCGTGATTTGTG
>DAIQNQ010000254.1:0-2565 GCA_036788275.1 Thermonemataceae bacterium | reverse complement strand
CCGATGACCTCTACAATGCCATTGTAGCGCTCTAGCCAGCTGAGCTAATGCCCCATCTGATTGGGAATGCAAATATAGAAGAAGAAAATATTTCTGCCAAACTTTTTCCTATAATTTATCCATCACTCCCAAGCCAAAAAGTGCAAAGTCGTATTTTACAGGGTCTTGCTTGTCGAAGCTGCGCAGTTTTTCTGTGAGTTGCAGGGCGGTTTGCCAGCTGTTTTTGGCCTCTTGGAGCAAGCCCAGCTTCTCGGCTACGCGCAGCACGTGCACATCGCAGGGGCATATCAGTTGGGCGGGGCTGATGCGCTGCCAAAGCCCAAAGTCCACCCCGGCCTCGTCTTGGCGTACCATCCAACGCAAAAACATATTGATGCGCTTGCAGGCCGACTGCCGCGCAGGCGTAGCGATATGCTTGCGGCTGCGGACGGGCGCATCGGCATCGGCAAAAAAAAGTTCGTAGAAGCCTGCTAAGGCTGCGCCTACATGCGGGCTATCGTTTTGGAGGAAACGCGCAAAGGCATCTTCTAAGGAATGGTGTTGGCTGTAATAGTTTTTGAAAAAATGGACAAAATACAGCAAATCGGTATCATTAAAAGTACGATGCTTGAAGCCCAGCAGGCGTTTGAGGTCTTGGGCTTGGTGCTGCATCACGAACTGGTGCGGGGCATTGTCCATACGCTCCAGCAACTCCTTGCATTTTTTCAGAATCGTAGTGCGTTGCCCCCAAGCAAACACGGCAGCAAAAAAGCCTGCAATCTCAATATCTTGCAGCGTCTGAAAGCGATGGGGAATGGCAATGGGGTCGTCAGGAATAAAATCGGGACGGTTGTAGCGCAGCACCTGCTCGTCGAGGAAGTCTTTCAGGGCACTATCTTGCATCGGGACTGGTTTTGAGGAGATTTCTGAAATAGGCTGCTAATGTATGATATTTTTTTGTTAGTTTTAGCTTCCTGACAAGCAAGAAGGATTTGTTAGAGTGCTTTGGTGGCGCCATCGCTTAGATGGTAAACACGGCGGGGATTATAGGAAAATACTTGGAGTTTAAGATAATATCTAAGACCAGAGAGGAGGTATTTCCCCAACCAAAATTGGTATTGGTTGGGGAAATACATATACCAAAAGTCCTTGATAATCAATAAAATTTTATTTTATGGTAAAAATATTTGGAATGCTCATTCCAATTTATGTATATTTGCGGAACGTTTGTTCCGTTATAAATCTTAACCAAAAAACATGAGTAAATTAAAAAACAAAGTCGCCGTAGTTACAGGTGGTAGTGCAGGGATTGGTTTTGCAACAGCCTAAGAATTTATCGCACAAGGGGCTCAAGTTGTCATCACAGGGAGAACCCAACAGACCATTGACGAGGCTATCGCCAAGTTGGGAAGCAATGCTATTGGTGTTCGTGCTGATGCGGCCAGTAACAAAGACACAGCAGCCTTGGTGGAGCAGGTGAAATCTACTTTTGGCAAAGTAGATATACTCCTTGTCAATGCAGGCGTGGCATTTCAAGAACCTGTAGGGCAACTTACAGAGGCAACCTTCGATACCCTTATGGGCATCAACTTTAAAGGAGCGGTTTTTACGACCGAAAAATTTATCCCAATACTGAATGACGGAGCCTCTATCATCCATCTGACTTCCGTCAGTGCCTATTCATTTGCCCAAGGAACGAGCATTTATTCGGCGAGCAAAGCAGCGCTCACTGCTTATAGCAAAACTGCCGCAGTTGAGTTGGCAGGCAGGAAAATCAGGGTCAATACCGTTGCCCCTGCGATGACCGAAACGGGGATGATATATCAAGGGCAATTCGCTAATCAGGAAATCCACACTTTCCTCAAAGACAAAATGATGCCTTTTAAGCGTTATGCCCAACCTGAAGAAGTAGCTAAGTTGATTGCATTTCTTGCTTCTGATGACGCTGCCTTTATTTCAGGTGCAGAATATGCCATTGACAGTGGGGCTTCGATAAATGCAGTAAGGCTGTAAATTTTTTTGCTCAAATTTGGAACATACGTTCCAAATAAACTATCTTTGTGGGACAGACATGTCTCACAAAGATTTTTTTATGGCAAGAAGCAAACTATTTGACGAAGATTTGATTCTGGACAAAGCAATGAACTTGTTTTGGCAAAAGGGCTATAATGCTACTTCTGCACAAGATTTAGTAGATGGATTGGGAATCAGCCGTTCAAGTCTTTATGATACTTTTGGAGATAAACATGCGCTTTTTGTAAAAGCCCTGAAGCAGTACCGCAAGAAGCGGATTGATCCTGCACTAAAAGAAGCCGACGAGGCAGCAGATGTAGAGGCCTATATCATCAGCCTTTTTGAGTTTGCAAAAATCGAATCGCTGTTAGAAGACAAGTCGAAAGGGTGCTTTATGGTCAATTCGGCGGTTGAATTAGCCCAAGTAGATTCTGAAATAGCCGATATAATCAATGCGATTATGATTGATTTTGAAGCAGCTTTGGTAAAAGCCATCAAAAGGGGACAAGAAGTAGGGGTTTTTACTACCAAGCATTCGGCTACCTCATTGGCGAGGTTTGTTTTTAATGCATC
>DAIQNQ010000253.1:0-2595 GCA_036788275.1 Thermonemataceae bacterium | reverse complement strand
CCGGACTTGGGGGCAATGCTTTTATTTTTTGAACTGATAGCGCTCCACATAATGCCTGATGGAGTCGGCAAGGGCTTCGCCACGGAGGTTTTTGGCCACGATTTTCCCTTCCGGATCCAAGAGAAAAGTAGTGGGATAACCATCTACGTTGTAGTTTTTGATAATACCTTCTTCTCCTTCACACAGTATTTGTGGCCATTCTATTTTTTCGCTGTCAAGGATTTTGCGAAGCGGGGCTGCCTTGTCGAAGGCAATGCCCAGAAATGCTACTTTGTTTTTGTCTAATGCTTTGTAGGCCTCTTTCAGGTGGGGCAACTCTTCACGACAACCGCCACACCAGCTCCCCCAAAAGTCCAAGAAAAGAAACTTGCCTTTGTAGTCTGAGGAGCGGATAGGCGTATTATCTGTAAACTCATTGCCCTCAAAGGCAGGCGCTTGGAAACCCACTTGGCTTGTGATGATGGGGCTGCCTTTGAGGATTTTCTTCAAGAAAAGCACCTGCTTATTGATGTCCGCCCCTTTGTTTTGATAGATTTTATCGCCGATGAAAATATATTCATTTTCTGTTACCCCATATCCTATAAGCTCTTTTTTCTGGTTAGGGAGGGCAATATAGGGACTGTCGTAAGTAGGGTAGCCAAAGTCTGAGGATACAAGTATCTTTTGCCCTTCTACAAGGCCTTCTCCGTGTTCGGGCATATTGTAGAGGATATTATCCGACCCATTTATTACCAAAAGCGGAATAGTAAGCTGCCGGAGCTTGCCCTTGCGGAAGGCCTCATATTGAACCGTATGGCTGCAATATTGCACCAAGGAGTCTAATTTTTTCGAGGCATTTTCAAAGGGTGCATACTCTTTTTCGTCAGAAAAGTCAAGGTTGTTATTCGTATCAATCTTGTATTTGAGCTTTCCCTCTTTGTCTTTGCCATACACGGCATATACAAAGCATTTGATAGGCTTTTCGGAGAGAGGTCTTTTTTCGGGGTTGATTTTCCAGTCTTCTTCGTGCTCTTTGAAAACCTTTTCAGTCAAATTGCCTTCTTTATAGTTTTGATAGATAAACTGGTGGGCATCGAACCAAATACACTTGGTTTCCATTTTCTGCCAATCTGTGGGCAGGCCTTTGAGCGGATGCGCCTCTGTTTTTCGCCAGATACTGGTGCTGTCTTTACGCGAGGACATCACATAAAAGACAGGCTGAAAGCTACCATAGCCTTTTACCAGCTTAAAAGGTACTTCGATGATGTTGTCGCGGTCGCTTGCAAAAGAGAGCAAGAGCAGTGCCGCAAAGAAAATGGAAATAGTTCGCATATTTATAAAAGAAGAAAATGGTGGCTTGTGGAGCAGTTGTTTTACTGATTGTATTCTCAGAATAATTGATTTTGAGCACTTGAAATTGTCCTTTCAAATTTACAAAAATCTTTTTCAAAAAAGCAAAAATCCTAGTATCATTTTAGGGTTTTAATGACTTGATTTCCTCTTGCAGTTCGGCCAGCTCTTCGGCGCTGTACAGCTGTGTGAGGCGCAGGCTCTCTTCGAGTTTTTGGAGCGTAGCACTGTAATCTTCTTGCAGTTCTTTTTGGGCATAAATGATATACAAATAGGCTTCTGCAAAAAGAGGATAAGCCTCTACACACTGCTCCCAAGCGCCAATGGCTTGGGTATATTTTTGCTCATTGAAAAACTGCCAACCCTTGCCATTCAGCGTACCTATCGAAAACTTTAGCGGAGCGCCATAATGTGCCGCAATGTTTTGTTGCAATGCCGCAAGCCCTGTATGTGGCTGCTCTTTTCTCGAAAAAATATTCTGCTGACTGCTCCAATAAGCAAATATTTCGTAGAGCGCCGAGGCAATGCTGATGCCCGGCGTGGCATTGTGGTCGGCTTCGGGGAAGAGCATACCCTTAAAATCAATTTTTTCTTTCTTTTTGGCCGGAATCTTTTGCAGCAACTTCTGGATTTTAGCAAACTCCTCGGGATAGTCGCTGCCAATGCCGAAGCGATAATACAAGTGTCTTTTTCTTGAAAATTGCTCATAGATACCACGCAAATCGGGCAGCAGATTGCTGTTGGTCTGGCTAAAGACCGGACTCAGCGCAATCACCGCCTGTATCTCTTCGTAGCGTTTGCTGAGCAGGTAGCTGCAAAAATAGCCATAGCGCGAGTGGCCTATCAGCAGCGTAAAGTCAAGTGCCTGATACTGCTTGCGCAAAAGAGGCAGCAGCTCCTCAAAAACAAATTGCTCGTTCTTTGTGCCAAAAGCACTGCTATCGCTCTTTTCGAGTTGGGTTTCGCCATAGCGATACTGCTCCGAGGAGGCCACCCCTACCACTACGGCGGCAGGGATTTGTTCATTGCTGGTGAGGTAGTCTATACTTCGCAAAATATACTGATAACTGCGGGTATTTTGGCTGTCAAAAATCACTATCAGCGGATAATGCTGCCCTTCAGCGCCTTGGTGGTACTCGATGGGCACAGTAATTTGAATCTTTTTCTCATATCCCAAAGCTTTAGAATACAAAATCGTATCGGAAAAAGCTTTATAACGTTCGTATTGCTGCCCAAAAAGCAAGCTGCTCCAAAGAAGGCAAAAGA
>DAIQNQ010000252.1:0-2653 GCA_036788275.1 Thermonemataceae bacterium | reverse complement strand
AAGGCATTGAAATTATTTTCCATATAGGCCTCGTCTATGCGCTTGTACTGCTCAAAGATTTCTCCGCTTTGCTCACAGACTGCCTCTATGCTTTGGAGTACATCCAACATCTGCTCAATGTATTGGATTTTCTCCTCATAGTTCTCTGAAGCCGCATAACGCTGGCTCAAGCGCTCCAAAGTACCTTCCAGATGGTTCTCTTTGAGTTTTTGATGGAATTGGTACTGTGCCTGCGATACAAAGGCAGCGCTGTCGAGCTTATATATCACTTCATTTTTCTCATGCAAAAGCTGATTCTCAAGATTATCCAAGTTGCCAAGCGCATCTAATTGCCCGAGTTCTTTTTTGATAAATGCAACAATTGGGTTTACCAAGCTTTCTTCGTATTGCAAATATTCCAAAATAGATTTTGATAGATGGTTACTATTGTCAAGCACTTGACGATTATTAAGAATTTTTTTCTTCTTTTCTCCCCTAAACTCATAGTGTACCGTATCAAAGAGTGCCAAATATTCCAAGCCATTGCGGGTATAAATAGACTCATCAAAGTATTTGATATTTTCGGAAGTAAGAATCCGAACAATATTTTCAAATTTGTTCAGCTTCTCGTCCATTTGCAGCATAAAAGCGTATGCAAAAGCCAGAGAATCACTTTTTTCTTTATTGAGGATGAGTTTATTGGAGTTTTTCTGTACACGTACCGCCTCCCTCAGCCTCGGATACAGTTCGGCCAACGTTTTCAGTTCCTTTTCGCGGTCTTTGGGAAGATTGTATTCAAATCTTTTGGTACGTATCGGATACTGAGTGTCTTTTTCAGAAAAATACCCCTTTTCCTGCCCTAAAAGAAGCTTCAGGGCTTCTTCCAAATGCTTATTGCCCTCGGACTGCATGGCATATTCGGGGCTTCGGCGGCGATAACCATCATTGAATTGCAGTTCAAATACGGCATTGCTGATGCGGTATTCTACTTTTTCTTTTTTGGCAAGGGCAGCCAACTTCCTTTTGTTGTCTTCATAAGAAATCTCCGAAAGCACTTTTCGGCTTTCGACCTCTCGCTGTTGCAAAAAGAGCAAGAAGCCTGCTTCATAGCGCCTCGTTTCTTCAATATTCTTGCCTTGCCAAACATACAAGAACTTCCATTCGCCGTCCATCAGCCCTTCGGCATTGCAGCTGCCCGTAATAGATACCAAAGGCTTTTTGCTCTGGAATTCAAAAGCCCCTGTAACATAGCCTTCTTTCATCTGCAAGGCTTTTATCTGTGCTACCGTTTGCAATTCTTTTTCTTGATACAGCTGGCGCTGATAACTCCATACACCTTGGGCTTGATCTTGCTCATAAGAAGCTTGTATGACGTAGAGCTGGCTTTCCAAATCGCTCATCACCTCCAAGTTTACCACATCTTTGAGTACGATGCGGTGCTGTTCGTCTTGGTATTGCCATTTGCCTTGCTTTTTGCCTTGCTTGTACTGCCCACTCGCTTCATATTTTTCGAGCGATGCCTGCCGAACTGTATCTTTTTGAAGGCTTACAAAGTAAAATTTGCCTTGAGGAGTGCTCTTCCCGGAGCGGTCGTTTACATACTCAAAGCGGGCTTGTCCGTTTCTGCCGCCCCATTCGTATTTGCCTTCATATACTTTTTGTGCATCGGCGGGCATTGCCCATAAAAGCAAGCTGCCCAATGATAAGATGGAATGATAATAGCGCATAATTAAAGTTTTTTTATAAAAAATCAAGGGCGAAACCTTGCCTCGCCCCAGCCGTCAATACTTTGGAAAATATTCTAAATCTTGGATTTCAAGACATTTTTATCCCAAATACCGTTTTGTATTACCTTGCCTTCTTTGTCATAGAGTATGCCCTGCCCCTGCCTTTTGCCTTCTTGCCATTGGCCTTCATAGCGCTCTCCATTTTTCCATTGATATATTCCTTGGCCGTGAGGCTGGTCTAAGAACAGCTCTCCTTCGTACCAATCGCCGTCGGGCCATTCGTAGCGTCCTTTGCCGGAGCGCAGACTATTTTTCCATTCGCCTCTATAAATGCCGCCTGTTTCCCAAAGTCCCATCCCATAGCCATTGGCTTTGCCATTTTCTACGGCACCCATATAATAGATTTTTTTATTGCCCGAAGAACGAAAAGTAATCACATTATTTTGATTTTTAAGCTCCTCATTGCGCTGGCGTAGCATTTTGATTTCCGATTCCAAAGAGCTGTATTGCTGGCTGATGCTTTGGTTTTCTATGGAAGATACCTGCTTGAAAGCTTGGTACTCGTTTTTGATATTTTCCATATTTCTTTGTATCGAATCCAAGGTGCGCATCGAGGCCAGTTGCTCTTCTTTGCTCGACGACAAGTTGGCGATGGTCTCTTGTTGCTCACGAATACTTTGCAAAAAAGCCTTTCTTTTACGCAAGAGTGTATCTTCTGCACCAATGCTTAGCAGCTGCTGATAATAGTGCCAAGCACTATCGAAATCTTGTTGGATAAAAAGCTCGTCGGCCAAAGATTTCTGGGTATAAAAGCGAAGCCGCACTCCCAAAGAGTCCATCATTTTCGCTTGTTCCAAATCCTTGTTTGCTAAAGCCTGATAAGCCTCTTGGCTCTGGCGATATTGCCAAGTGAGATAGCCCAAGGCCAATAAACAAACACCTAAAGC
>DAIQNQ010000251.1:0-2676 GCA_036788275.1 Thermonemataceae bacterium | reverse complement strand
GTTGGAAAAGCTTGCTCTTCCACTGCTTCTTTTGTTCCTCGCTGAGCTGCATAGGATGTATCATTCCAATAAAGCCCTCTTCGTTCAGGGCGATTTCTTCATCTTGTACGTTCAGCAGGCTGCTGTCTTCGGCGCAGTAGAAGCACTGTTGGAGCTGCCCTTGGGCATCGTATTCTCCCCAGATAATCTGCATGGCATACACAAACATCACCGGATTATTGAGAAAAAAACCTTCCCAAGCCTCTTTTTGCCAGCGGCGTTGCAGCACCATATATTGCTCCAAGCGACCGGATTGCGCGCGTACCACCTCTCTAATTTCCTTGGCTATTTCCTTAAATTCCCCTTGCAACTCTTTGGAAGCACCTTTGGGCAAGGATTTGAGTTTTTTGTAGTCTTCGTCAAAAAACACCATTTTGAAGTTGCTGTCCACAAAAGCGCGGTATTCTTTATCGCCTACGGCAAAACTTTTATAAAGCCCCTCGAAGCCAAAATCGGGCACAATACTGTCAGAAAGCTCGTACATCGTCATTCCCAGCTCTTGGGCGGCAGTTTCGAGGGCTTTTATGGCCGCAGCACCGATATTTTTATTTTTGGAGCGAAACTTCCTCGACAAAAGCTCCACTATTCTGAGCGCCTTGTTGGAGCCAATCAGCGCCAGCGCGCCTACGGCATATTCGGCCATTTTGAGGCGCGCGCCCTCGCCTGTTTGGTGATAATTGCCTTGGGCATCCTGTTGGTATTTGAGGGTATTTTCGCCCCAGCGCATCACGGTACTTTTGAGAATATCCACCACCTCATTGTCGCCAAGCAATCCGGCCAGCGCCAAGCAGTACTTCTGTTTGGCATCTGCGCCACTTTGTAAGTACAGCTCAAAAAGCGCTTTGGCAAAAGCACCGCTGCGTGTACGGTCTATAAGGCGCAGCAAGGGGCGCGCCTCTATGTCGGGTTTTATCTCTTTGATGCGGCTCATCCGGTAGAGCAAAAAGCGCACATCTTCCAAAGACAATGCCTTGCCGGAGAGGTAATAGAGCGCAGGGAGCTTGCTTTCATCTATCCATTTTTCGATGGGCTTTTCGAGCTTGCCTCTTTGGGCAGCTTGCGCAATCATTTTCTTCACTTCCTTGTCGCTGCTATTTTTGAAGAGCATCTCGGCGATAGATTGCAACATCAAGTCGCGGATGTCGTCGTTTTTCTGGAGGTTCAGCTCCTCCAAAAGGATTTCTTTGGCCTCGTCAGTACCCAAGAGCGAAAGTATCAGTGCGCCCGTTTGGCGTACATCATTGTTGTTGCCTTTGCGGAGCAGCTCGGCTGCTTTGGCGATGGCCTGCTCGCCCTGCTTGCTGAGGGTAATGGCCGTAAGCTCGCGAATACTCTTGCTTTTGGAGCGGGCAGTTTTTTGCCAAAGCACCTCTTCATAAGGCTGGTAGGGCAGCTGCTGTATGCGCTCAAAGGTGTTTCTGTACATCTGCGACTCATTGCTTTTGCTGTCTTTTTCCAAAAACAAAAAGAGCCAAGGCAGCGCCTCTTCGCCCAAATGCTTGTACAGCATCACAGGCATATCGGCTTGTACTTTAGGTACTTCCTTAAAAAATGTATCCAGAAAAGCTTTAATGTGTTCTTTTTGTATTGTTAAGAGCTGCTCTACGGCGTGTACACTGAGGTAGTAGCCATGCAGATAACGACCTTGACCATCGTAGCGATGCATATAAGGTTCGTAATAGCGCGCATTGGTATTGCTCTGCTGCTGAAACTCTTTCAGGTACTCGTGGTATTTTTCCAGAAGCTTCTCTTGGTAGCGCTGCGGGAAGAAGTGATGCAATAACTCCAGCCCTTCGATTCTGTCTTGAGAGGTATTGGTTTTTTGTACTGCCATCCGCACGGCTTCCTCATATTTGGCGGCATCGTGGCGAAGCAAGAAAGAGGCTGTACCGGAGTGGATACCCAGCTTGGTATTGGCCAAAAGCTGCTTGAGGTATTTGTCTAACAGGGCGGGCTTCTTCTGCACAAGCATTTTTACGAAGCTCTCCGTGGCGTATTCATAATTGCAAAAAGCATCAATCACTAATTTTTCTTCTTTTTCTAAGCGCCTTAGCACAAAGCTTCTTACTACTTGCAGCTCGCCTCCTTCCGAAGGCTGCTCCGCATCGGGCAAGGCATAATAATGGCAATAGGCAAAACTGTCCCAGAGGTGGTGCTGTGCTTTTGCACCTGTGGCGAGCACCCTCTCCCAAAAAAGGTCGAGATAAGCCAAACCCTCTTCGATAGACATTTTTTGGCAAATGAGCCTCACTTTGCGCCATATATTGTAGTCTAAATACGACCATGTCGTTTGCTGTGCTAAAATTTGCAGCAGGCGGTCGTGCTTTTCCTGCCAAGTAGCTATATTTTTTGGTAAAAAATCTACCAAGCCTGTCAATTGGTAGCCATAGTAGCTGTTTGAGAAAGAGGGGGCTTGGTTGCTATTTCCTTGCAGGTAATCCATCATTTGTGCAAAAGACTGCTGAAATCGGGCATCATTGGTAAAATACCAAGCAGCATTTTTTTGAACATCACTTGCAAAAAGGGCAAGCTCTTCTTCGGTGAAAGCCATATTTTTTATTGGTTTGAAAGGTGAAATATCTTCTGCAATATAAAGAGATTTGGCCGTAAAAAAAGGAAGCAGTAGTATAAAAGCTT
>DAIQNQ010000250.1:0-2814 GCA_036788275.1 Thermonemataceae bacterium | reverse complement strand
GCCGGAAAAAGTCCAGCTCTATTCATTTTTGAAGCTATCTTCAGAAAGTCTCGCTACAATCTCCTCAAATAAATTTTAAAAGTAGTCCCTTCGTCTAAGGTGCTTTGCACTTCTACCTTGCCACCCATTTCCTCTATTTGATTTTTGGTAATATAAAGCCCAATGCCCTTGGCATCTTTGTTTCCGTGGAAGGTCTTGTACATGCCAAAGAGCTTGTCGCCATACTTGGCCAAATCTATACCGATACCATTATCGCTAATTTCTAATACCGGACTTTTGCCCTCCATATAGCCTGTCAGCGTAATCACCGGATTGCGGTAAGGATGTTTGTATTTGATGCTGTTGGTGATAAAATTGAGCAAAATACTCTCCAGATAAGCCGGACTGTACTCTATGCTCATCTCTTCGGGAATATTGATGCGCAGTTTTACTTTTTTATGCTGCAAATCCATAATGAGATTATTAAGGACAAGATTTACAAAATCCTTGATATAAATGGTCTTTTTGCCCTCGGCGCGGGTGGAGTCCAATATCTCGTTCAGGTCTTGAATAGTTTGATTGAGCTGTGTAGAAGCCTTTTTGATATAGACAAAAAACGTCTGCTTTTCTTCCTCATCTTTAGACTCTTCCATAATACTGATGAGCGAATAGATATTGCCTGCGTGCGCGCGCAAATTGTGGGCTACGATATGCGCAAAATTTTCGAGCTTGTTTTTCTGATGTACCACTGCGCCTAAGGTATCAAAGATTTTTTCTTCTTTGCTTTTCAGGTCGGTAATATCTGTAAAAGAGGAAACCACCGCCTCGACTGCTTGCCCATTGAAAATAGGGACACTGTTCACCAAAATCCAAGCAAGCTCGTTTTCTTGTTTGTACACACCCATGATGGTATTGAAGAGCGCTTGCCCCGTTTGGAGGCAGCGAAAGGCCGGATACTCCTCTTCCAGAAACACACTCCCATCTTCGTGTACGGTTTTCCAAGCAGCATCGCGGGCATCGGGCAGCCTTTGCATTTTTTCCAGCTTGCGCCCCCAGATGCGCTCGGCAGCCTCATTAAAGAGCAAAAGACGACCTTGAGGGTCTTGCAAAAGGATGCCCTCCGACAAAGAGGAAATGAGAGAATCTTGTATGGATTTGCTTTTTTCTAAATCCCCCAAGGCTTTCACCCGAATACTGATGTCGCGGGCGGCAGCATAGATTTTGTCTTGGCGCATCGCCATACGCCACTCAACGTGGAGCAAGCTGCCATCTTTGCAACGTACCCTGCTCACACATTCTGCTATTTCTTCCTGCCCTTTCCTGAGCAATGCCAAGGGCGATGCTTCTATGTCTTCAAAGAGTATATTGACAGAAACGCCCAGCAGCTCCTCTGGGCTGTATCCTAATATTTTTGTCCATTGTGCGTTGGTTTTCAAAAAATTGCCTTGCGCATCCAACACACAGAACAAATCTATGTTGATTTCAAAAAAATCATCTACCAACTTCTTTTGCTCTATCAGCGCTGCTTCAGCTTCTTTGCTTCGGGTAATGTCTGTATGACAACCAATGGCTTTGCGCGGTACTCCTTCACGCTCCCACTCATTTATATAGCCTGTGCAATTAATCCACAAAATATGCCCTTCCTTGTGTTGATAGCGCAAATCTATACAAAAAGGCACTTGGGGGTCTTCTACATGCGCCTGAAAAGCCGCCAGGAAACCTTGCAAATCTTCAGGTTCAATCAAGCTTTGAATCGTTTCGGGGCGCTCGTCCAGCTCATGGCTGGCATAGCCCAAAGAAGCTTTGAGTTTGTTGCTCAAAAAAACAGTATTCGCACTAAAATCCCACTCCCAATAACCTGCGAGGATATTTTCAAGAATGGTTTCGGACAGGTGCTGCATGTGATAAAATCTTCTTCCTCTTAATATACAATGATATGCAAAAAAGTACTCAAATACAAGCTTGCAAAAAGCGCTGTTGAGTAATATTGGGGTGTGTTCCAAATGCAATGCTTTATTTTCCATAGTGAAGGGTTTGCAAACCCTTCACTATGGAAAATAGCTTGTCCAAAAACATTACAAACATATTTTTAAATTTATATCACAATACCTGTAACATCGTTTGGCACTTCATCACCGTCTCTTGCCACTCTTTTTCAGGCTGAGAATCTATCGTGATGCCCCCGCCAGCATAAAGCCAAAGTTGCTCCGGTTGCCATTGCATACAACGCAGGTTTACGAAGAGATGCGTTTCCTGCTCAATATTCACAGGCCCCAAATAGCCACTATAAAAGCCTCGCTCATAGCCTTCGTGTTGGAGCAAGAAATTCAAACTTTCGGCTTTGGGCATACCACATACCGCCGAGGTCGGGTGTAGTAGGTCGAGCATCACGGAGGGCAGTTGCGGATAATGGAGATGGCGCAAATCTATTAGAAAATCGGTTTGCAAGTGCAGCAGATTGCCCGCCAGCACGGTGCGCGGCCCAAGGTCTTCAAACTCCCGTACCCGTATTTTTTTAAGACAATTAATGATATAGCGGCTCACCAAGGCTTGTTCTTCTATCTCCTTTTGTGTCCATACGGCTTCGGCCAAAGGCTTGCCCTCTTGGTAGGCTTGCGTACCTGCCAGCGCCATCGTCCGAAACTCCTGCGCCGCATTCACACTCACCAGCACCTCAGGGCTTGCCCCCAACCATACACCCTTTTCAGGCAAGAAAAACAAAGACACAAAAGCCTGCGGGTAGCGCTCACAAAGGCGTTCAAAAATATATGTGGGCGGCAAGGGCTGCTCCAAATCCACTATCTGTTTGCGCGAAGTTACTACTTTCCGAAAAGC
>DAIQNQ010000249.1:0-2860 GCA_036788275.1 Thermonemataceae bacterium | reverse complement strand
CTAAGATTCCAACTTTTCGCCCAAGCGCTGCTGAAACTTCTCCTGTATCACACGGCTCACCGACCGCCCCGAGGCCTTGGCTTCGAGCCAAGCGATGATGTCGAAATACAAAAAAGCCCGCTTCTCGAAGGGGTGCTGCTGCAAGGGCAAGAGCTGCTCATAAAGCTTGCGAAACTGCCTCTTGAGGGCAAGACCGCTGTCGGGCAAGGCTACCAAGGCCTTCAAAAATTCCAAAATATACTTTTGGAAAAGGTAATAATCCTGCTTTTTGAGCAAAAAACGATAGGTACTGCGGATATAGTGGTCGAGAATATCGGTATTGCCCATTTCGTAGTGGCATACCAAGTGCAGAATCCGCGCAAAGCTGTGTACATCTTCGCGGAGGTCGGTAGCAGGCAGACTGATGATGCGGTTGAGCCAGAGGTTAGCCTCGGCATAGTCGGCATTGCCAAAGTACAAGCAGGCGATTTTGTAGTAGAGAATTACTTGGGAGTGCTTGTCGAGCTGGGCAACGAAGTACTCCAAATCTTTCTTGATTTTGCTCATCAGCTTTACGCCTTTCTCGAAGTCGCCCACCATAAAGAGGCGATTGAACTCGTGTACATAAATATATTTGAAGAGGCGCAGCTCCAAGTTTTGAGTAAGTGCCAACGGAGGCTGTTTCCAGAGCTGTCGCAAGAGCTTTTGGCTTTGGAGCAGCTCCTTGTATTTGTAGAGGCGCTCTTGGGAGGTGAGCAGGTAGTTGAGGCCTTTGAGGTACATCTCGAAGTGGGTAGGAATAAACTCCGCATTGTCCTGAAAGAGCCGTACCCATCGGCGAGCATACTCGTAGCAGCGTTCAAAGTCTTGTCGGAAAGAAAAGTATCCCACATAAAGCTGGTAGTAGGCTATTTTGCCATTGAAGGAAAGTTGCTCCTCCCGAATATCTAATTGCAGCCCCTCGAAGAGCTTTTCGATGCGCAGCAGGTCGTCGCGGTGGCGAATAAAGCCCGTGCGCAGGTACTCTTTGTTGAGTTGGAGCAGGGCTTTGTTGAGGGAAAGTACCTGATTGAGGCGTTGAGTGGTAAGACTTGCCTCTTGGAGCAACTGTCGGAAGCGCTTTTCGTTGTGCTTGCCCATCAGGTAAGGCAAGAGGTATTGCTCCCATTTCAGGATTTCGAGTTGTAGCTCCAAGTGGTCGTGGCGCAAGGCCATTTTTTTAGCTTTCTTGAGCATCTGATGGCATTGCTGAGGCAGCCCCCGCTGAAAGAGCAACTGGGCGTGGTCTATTTGTTCGCGTATCTGGAGGTCGGAGGAGGTCGTCGCCGCCGCATACAGGCGCAGACTTTGGAGCAGGCGATGATAGAGATGCGCTTTGAGATTGGGTAGCTGCTGTGCCGAAAAAAGCCCCTCACGGAAGTTCAAAATTGCCGCCTCATCGTAATGCTCCATCTGGCAGAGCAGCTCGAAGAGTTGCAGGTATTTGCTGGCTTCTTTGCGCCCTGCCCATTGCAGATGAAAGTAGCGCTTTTCGGCAGGCCGAAGCGATTGTACCAAGCGAAAAACGTCTTCGGAGATTTTTTTAGACATCGTAAATAAGTTTTCTCATAAAGCGTATATAGAAAGAAGGATATTTGGTAAAAACACTTCTATTCATCTTTTATGAGAAAAATTCCTTGTATTTGCATAAATAAAAGTACAATTTTTTATCCTAAATATAAAAAATATAAATCAGAAATCGTAAAAAAGCAATTTTTTGGTTTCCTGCCTCTTACGAAAGTCCCTAAATTTCAGAAATTCTTCTAAAAAACTTCTCCATGATAAGAGCCAGTATAAGTGGGGTAGCCGGCTGGGTGCCGGAAGATAAGCTTACCAACCAAGACTTTGAGCAGTTGATTGACACCAACGATGCTTGGATTGTAGAGCGTACCGGCATTCGTGAGCGTCGTATCCTCAAAACAAAGGAAGGCTCTTCTTATTTGGGGGCAAAGGCCGTAGAGCGCCTGCTCGACAAAATGCAGCTGCCCGTAGAAGAAATAGATGCGCTGATTTGCGCCACCATCACACCCGATATGATGTTTCCTAACACGGCCAATCAGATTTGCTATAAAATAGGTGCGAAGCAAATTCCCGCCTTCGATGTGCTGGCCGCTTGTTCGGGTTTTTTGTATGCTTTGGAGATAGGCAGCAGCATGATTGCCACAGGCAAGTACAAAAAAATAGTGGTGGTAGGTGCCGACAAGATGAGTAGCATCACCAACTACGAAGACCGCTCCCACTGTATTCTTTTTGGCGATGCCGCTGGAGCAGTGCTTTTAGAACCCAGCCAAGACGAAGACGGCATCATAGACCTCCGCATCAAGAGTGACCCTGTGGGCAAAGACATGATTTACCTGAAAGCCGGAGGCTCCGCCCACCCGGCCAGTTTCGATACGGTATTGCACAAAGAGCATTATTTTTTCCAAGACGGAAAGTCGGTATATAAATACGCCGTTACGCACATGGCGCAAATCGCTAAAGAGGTGATGCAGGCGAACAACCTCTCGGTAGAGGCCTTGGACTACCTGATACCACATCAGGCCAATCAGCGCATTATCGAGGCTGTGGCACGTATGGCCGACATTCCTACCGAAAAAGTATGCAGCAATATCGAAAGATATGGCAATACCACCGCCGCCACCATTCCACTTTGCTTGTGGGAGTGGGAGGAGGATTTCCGTAAAGGACAAAATATTGTATTGGCCGCCTTTGGAGCGGGCTTCACTTGGGGAGCTTGCTACCTGCGCTGGGCCTACAATGCCTAAATATTACATTACCTTATCAATTGGGACATAAGGAGTCGGGTAAGAGTCTGCCATTCGGCAGACTTTTATTGTTTTTA
>DAIQNQ010000248.1:0-2882 GCA_036788275.1 Thermonemataceae bacterium | reverse complement strand
AAAATATAAAATACCCCCAAAGCAAGGCTATATACCATCGGCAATTCCATAGAAAAGCCAAAAGTCATTACAACAATCATTGTAACAAGAGAAGGAACGAGTCCGCCTGCACGTTGCGTAACTACACTTTCCGATGTTTTAATGGGTACTGTAAAATTCAAAGCGAAAACGCAAGCCACAATCACAAGCAAAGGCAAGGGTACCCAATAAAGTGCCATCACCTTGAAAAATAAATGGGGATTGAGTAGTCCAAAAGCCAAGCTCAATGCAAAATCTATGGCGATGGGCAAAGCCATAAGCTTCAGGCTGAAAAGAAGAAAATCTGTACTGCGCAAGCCCAAGTTTTTGTTAAGAGCAAGCCAAGTATGCTTCAAAAAGCCCCAAAGATTATTAAGTGCATAGTTGAATATCAGGATTGGCCCTGCAAAAAGGATGATAAAATATATCGGTAGCTCCTTGCCTCTAACAAGCATACCATAAGCAATAAGAGAGAGGAGCAATATCTTAAACAACATTCCATAAATAAAAACCACCCTAAAATGCCCATTGCTAAAGAGCATTTGTACATAGCTTCCGCCGAAAAAAGATAAAATTCTGGGCAATACCGGGGCTTGCATCAGGTACTCTTCTACCACAAACAAGAGCAACAGGATTCCCAACATCGGAGCAAGAAGCGCCCAAGCTGAAAAATTATCTAAATATACAAGGCTCAAAATACTTATGGCCGGCATCAGCCCCACCACTAATATTATCGGCAGCACTCGCCGCTGCATTTGGTGGTGCAACAAAAGCAAGATAAGTTTTCTGAAAAGGTAGCCTTGGAGCAGTACTAAAAAACCCGACCAAAGCAAAAAAGACTTGGCGTAGGGCATCGGAAAATAGGCCACAAAGACATAAATAAAAAGCAAATCGCAATAAAACTCCCCTTTGAGCAGCGTAGCATAGCAGGTATTGATACCGAAGCGCTGCCAAGGTTTGTAAGGGTGGTGGCGCTGAATGATGTTTTGCAGCTTTTTGTAGCGCGGGAAAAAACCCGTAAGCACAATATAGCCTAAAAAGGTCAGGAGTAAGCCGGAAAGCGCAAATTCCTTATCCGGAAAATTCTTGAGCGTATCGGCTGCTACAAAGGCAATATAAAAGTGCGAGAAAAAAGCCACTGCCCAAAAAAGCCATTGCTTCGGGCTGCGCAAGAACATCTCTCCTTGCAGCCGAATGAGTTGAAAAATTACCAACATAGTTGTTTATTGCAGAAGTTTGAGGAGTTGCTGGTGGCTGCCGCTGTCGGAATCCTCCAACAAGGCGCTGCGCTCCACTGTTTGAATTTTTTGTTCGCTGATAAGCAAAACCTCCGCCTCGATGCGGCGGATATACTCGGCATTGTGCGAGGAGAACAAGATGATTCTTTCGGGGCTGCTGTATTCCTCCAAAAAAGTGATGAGGCGCTCCGAGGAGGGCAGGTCTAAGGCCGCGAAAGGCTCGTCTAAGAAAAGGATATTGGGCTGGTGCAAAACCGCCGCAATGATTTCCAGCTTCTTTTTCATTCCCGAAGAGTAGGTTTTGATGTGCTTGCGCTTCAGGTCTTCTGTATCTTCAAAAAAGTATTGGAGCAGCTCTTGGCCTCTGGCTTCGGCCTGCTTGGGGGGCAGGTGGTAGATAGCACCCATCAAACGAAGGTACTGCATGGCATTTAGCTCTTCTATCAGCCCCGATACATCGCCCATATAGCCGATTTGCTGCTTGGCCGCCGCTGAGAGGCGGGCAAGGGGCTGTGCATCGTAGTAGATATGGCCTTGTTGTGGTTTCAGAAAGCCCAAAAGCAGGTACAAGAGGCTCGACTTGCCTGTTCCGTTTTTGCCAATAAGGCAATAGCTTTTTCCGGCTTGTAGTTCTAAGCTGGCTTGTGAGAAAATCACCTGCTTCTTGAAAGCAAGGTGAAGGTTTTCGATACGAATGGTAGAAATGTGCATTTTGGAGCTTATTAAGGTGTTTTTTTGGCTTTTACTTTTGCTTGCTTGCGCTGCTCAAAGATGGTAAAAAGCAGCACAAAAAAGCTGAGTGCATAAAAGACTTGGGTAAAGATACTGCCTGGACTGATGCGTAAATCCTCAAAAAGAATCACATACACAGAAAGACAGATATACACCACAAGGAGGATTTTGAAGAGTTTTGTTTTCATAGAATTTGGTTTTAAACTCCCCTCCTTCGTAAGAACCGAAGGTCGGCGAAGCCAACGGGCTGGAGGTGGTTTTTAATTTTTTACTTTCCGAAGCTGGAGCTTCGGGCTACTCTTGCTTTTCGCGCAGCCCTTGTTTGAGTAAAATGAGAGAGCCAATAATTGCGATGACAGCACACATCCACTTTACCCATTCAAAGAAGCGATGATAAGGTGTGCTACTGGCTTCGTCGGGGATTATCAAAGACCCAGCACAAACCAAAGATACAAATGCAAAAGAAATTTTATCCCATTTTTTCATAGAACTTAGTTTTTTGCCCCCTCAATCCCCCCCAAGGGGGGCTTTTAGGAGTGATTTTTAGTTTTTATTTTCCGAAGCTGGAGCTTCGGGCTACTCTTGATTTTCGCGCATCCCTTGTTTAAGTAGGATGAGGGCGCAGATGACCGTTAAGACGATACACACCCACTTTACTTGATCAAGGAAATCATGATAAGGCGTGTTGCCTGATGGGTCGGAACTCATCATAGCTCCTGCCGCTGCCAAGAAGAAAAACGCAAAAGGAATTTTATCTGATTTTTTCATAAAGCTTGATTTATAAGGCCTTTTTACGGTCTTTTTGATACAAAGAATAAGCGACCGACAGCGCCAGAGGTACAAAGGCGACATCGCTGTAAGAAAACACGTATGAGGCATCGAAAAACCACATAT
>DAIQNQ010000247.1:0-2916 GCA_036788275.1 Thermonemataceae bacterium | reverse complement strand
GATTCTTCTGAAAAACATCTTGTAGAAAGGCTCTTGGCACAGGCTGCTTTTGAGGAAGATAGTGCCTTTGAGCTATTGGCCAAAGGGCGCTTTTTGGAGCTGCTAAACTACCCCTTAGAAGCTGTGGATTGTTACAAAAGAGCCATAGAAATGAAGCCTGAAAGCGCTTGGGCCGAGCTTTTCGACCAAGAAAACATGCAGAGAGTGCGTATGGAGCTTGTCGAGCCTAATTTTACCATTTTTAGCCTCCACCAAAGCGCAGAGCGCAAGCAATACCTCAAAGAAATCTATTTGAATAGAAAATAAGCTGCCTTCGGAGAAATATCCTGCCTAAAAGCTTGTATATTTGGCCGAAGGCTGCTATATTCATCAGCCATAACTAATCAAAAAAGCCTACTTGTAGCGATACAAGCAAAAAACATCTCCCCAAACTCATGCAAAAAGCTATCAAGTCGCTTGTAGAAAGCAAACGTTTCGTCAAAACTGTTAGTTTTGCGATTATCGGCTGTTCCATCTTGTTGGGTGTAGAAACATTCTTCCCACCCAATGTGCCTATTTTAGTCTTTTTAGACTGGGTCTTTGCGCTCTTTTTTATGGGCGAAATTGTATTGCGCATGGTCGGCGAGGGCAGTTTGATGCGTTTCTTTAAGCTTTTTAGGCTGGAGCATCGTCCTGAAAGTGATAAAAACAGTGGGCAAAGCCGCAGAAAAATCGTTTTTTTGGAAAAAGGCTTCTGGAATTGGTTCGATTTTATTATCGTATTGCTCAGTAGTATTAGTCTTTTTGCACATCTCTTTGAGCATCCTGAGTTTCTGATTGTGAGCCGCCTGTTCCGTGTGCTGCGGATTTTGCGCCTGCTCGAAGTCAGCGATGAGCTGAAGGCCGTCGAAAAGAAAATCATCAGCATTATTCCTACCGTATTTTCTTTTGCCTTGCTTTTGGGCATCTTGTTGTATATTTATTCGATTATCGGGATTTATCTTTTTTCGCATCATAAATACGAGCAAGCCGATTTTAGAGATTTGGGCGCGGCCTTTCTCACGCTTTTCCAGATGATGACCTTGGAGGGTTGGCCGGATATGATGTACACTTCCAGCGCGCATTACAACGACTCGTGGTTGATTAAGGGCTATTTCATAAGCTTTGTATTGCTTACCGTGATTGTGAGCTTCAATGTGTTTGTGGCGGTACTTACCTCGCAAGTACAAGAAAAACTCAACCAAGAAAAGCAGGCGATGGAAAATGAAGCCATGCAGCAAATAGGAGATGAGCTGAACCAAAACGAGCAGGAAATGCGCGAGGGCTTCCGCTCCATGCTCTCCGAAATGCAGATGCTCCGCCAAGAGCTTGCAGGCCTCAAAGACCAACTCAATAACAAGCCTTAGCGATGTTTTCCTCCAAAAAGACAGAACGCCGATACAGCTCCGTAAAAGATGCTTTTTTGCAGATGGGCAATTTTTGCGCTTATCAGGAGCGCAGCCAGCAGGAGGTGCGCGAGAAGCTCTACGAAAAATATGTGCTGAACGAGGAGGAAGTGGAATTTATCATTGCCCGCCTCATCGAAGAGGGCTACGTAAACGAAGAGCGTTTTGCCAAAGTCTATGCCGGCTCGAAATTTCGGGTAAAAAAATGGGGACGGCTCAAAATTCGTCAGGCACTCAAGCAACAGGGCATTTCGGATTACTGTATTCGGCAGGGAATGGCCGAGATAGACGATGAAGACTACGAGAAAAGTCTCGGCCTTTTATTAGAAAAGAAAAATAAATTGCTCAGCGAAAAAAATCCCCTCAAAAGAAAGCAAGCCTTGCTGCGCTATGCCCTCGGCAAGGGCTATGAGTCGGACGTCATTTGGGCAGCTTTGGAGGCACTTTTAGACAAAAGTTAACAATCTTACAATATGAAAAATATTTTGGTAACAGGCGGCACCGGCTTTATTGGCTCGCATACTGCCGTAGCCCTCATCGAGGCGGGCTTTCAGCCTATTATATTAGACAACCTCAGCAACTCCAGCGAGCAGGTAGTACAGATGATAGAGAAGATTACGGGGGTAGAGGCCATACCCTTCTATCAAGGTGATTGCCAAGATGCTGCTTTGTTGGGCTATATCTTTGAGCAGCACCAGCCTCAGGGAGTCATTCACTTTGCCGCCTACAAAGCCGTAGGCGAGTCGGTACAAAAACCTTTGGAATATTACCAAAACAATCTTGTTACCCTGCTCCAAATACTGGCTACTATGCAACGCTATGAGGTGAGGCCTTTGGTTTTTTCCTCTTCTTGCACCGTATATGGCCAACCCACTCAGCTGCCTGTGAGCGAAGAAAGCCCCATACAGCAGGCGGCCTCGCCTTATGGCAATACCAAAAAAATATGTGAGGAAATCCTCCGCGATGTAAGCGCTGCACAAGCCTTGCAAGTGCTGAGTTTGCGCTATTTCAATCCTATTGGGGCGCATCCCTCAGGCCTTATCGGAGAGTTGCCTCTCGGCGTGCCCAACAATCTGGTGCCATATATTACCCAAACGGCCGCCGGATTGCGCGAAAGACTGAGTATTTTTGGCGATGACTACCCCACGCCCGATGGCACTTGTGTCAGGGATTTCATACACGTCATGGACTTGGCCGAGGCGCACGTGGCAGCCCTCCAATTACTTCAAAAGCAAGAAAGTACGCATTATTTTGAGGCGCTGAATATCGGAACAGGTCAAGGCCACTCGGTAATGGAGCTGGTCAATACTTTTATGGAAGTAACAGGCCAAACCCTGCCATACATCATCACAGGCCGCCGCCCGGGCGATATAGATGCCATCTATGCCCAAGCCGACAAGGCCCAAGCCCTGCTCGGCTGGAAGCCCCAAAGAAAACTCGAAGAAGCTCTCTCCGATGCTTGGCGCTGGCAAAAGTATTTGGGAAAGAGGGG
>DAIQNQ010000246.1:0-2936 GCA_036788275.1 Thermonemataceae bacterium | reverse complement strand
AAAAACTTCCGCATCAGGTAGCTATATACTTTTTCGAGTACATTCATATAGATGGCCAATACCAAAATGGTGAGGTGCTTGTTGAAAACCAAATAGGAAATAACCGACAGCAAGCCAAATACCAAGGCATAGCCCGTGAAGGTAACGATAAATTGGGCGGTTTTGCCCTTGAATACGCGCCGAATCCACTGGTCGTAGGCATCGTTGTCGTCGAAGCAGCGATAAGAAATAAAGAAATAAGCTACCGTCAGAAACAAGACAAAAGGCCAACTGACCACGTTTTCGCCTGCCTCCAAGGCCAAGTAGGCATTGAGCAAGATAACCGAGCCGGGCATTTCGCCATAGATGGTTTCGTGGGCATCGTTGATAAAATCGCCCAATACAATAATTTTGTCGCGCATCATTTCCTGAATGCTGGCATCGTCCAAAAGCAGCAGCTCTCCAAGCAGCACCATGTTGTAGGTAATGCCTGTGGTATCGCCTCGGCTTTTCCAGAAGTCGTAGTTGCGCACGCGGTGGTCGAGAATAAAGGAATTGAGCACGGGCTTGCCCTCAATGGTGTGTAAAAGTTGCTTGGGTTCAAATTTTACTCCATTGATTTGCTGGTACATATACAAAGGCACTGACACCAGCGAGTCGTCGTGAAAAATCCTAAACTTCAGGCAGAGGTCATCAAAATGCTCGTAGTCGGCCAAGGCGCGAGCGGCCTCAAACATGGGCAGGTCTAAGCCACCCTCATCGTTTTTGTGATAAGACACGCAATAGTTTTTCATTTTACGCAGCTCCACTTGCAGAAGCGAGTCGTAGTCGGACTCTCCCGCAAAAAAGACATCGCACATCAGAAATTTGTGGTTGTCGGGCTTTTGATTGAGGATGGTGAAAAACTTCAGCAGCTTCTCGCGGTCGGTAATCGGCTCTACCCCTATGGGGATTTTGTATTCGGGGATTTCATCGTCGTATTTGGGAATCAGCGCCTTGTCCCAAGCTACATTCACAAAAACAAAGCGCTCCGGCGAAGGCTTGGAGGTGGACTCCTTCACCATATTGCGCAGCACAGAAGTCCATTTTATCAGAATAGACTCATCGTCGTAAGGATAAGCAATATTGAGCAATACAAAAGTAGCCCAAAGCAAAAACAGCGTGTTGAGGGTGCTGAGCAGCAGTCTTTTAAGGCGAGTACGCATAGGCTTGTATCTATAATTTATACTTTAAACAAAGTGGCTCTTCTTGAAAGATGAAAGTTAAATCATTGAAAATTACTTTCATCTCAATAAAAAAAGAGGAAGCCTTCTTGCAAAGACTTCCTTCTAAAGTACGGATATTTTTTATTTACAGCAACCTGTTTTTCATCATCCACTCTTTGAGCAGTGCTTCATCGGTACGGCCATACACATCTTTTATCAGGCCTACTACTTGTTCAAACCACTTGGCAGCGTTCATATCCTCATCTTCCATTACTTTTTTAAACTCCAGCAAGTCTTTTTTCAGTTCCTCCTCGTCTAAGAAAATCGGCTGAAAGGCCAGCACCTTGCGCGAAGCCTTGGTGCTTTTGTTGTACCAGAAGATTTCTACTTGCGCCACACGGCGATGGTCTATTTCTTTGCCTTCATAGGTAAAAAGCGCTTCATTGTTTAGAAAGATACGGTCTTCTTGGTAAGCAAGCATTTTGTTGATGGGCTTGCTGACACCTTCGGCCAAATAGCGAAATGCAAAAAACTCATTTTCATTTAGCGGGTAACGGCTCTGATCCACTCTGAAAGAAAGCTCATTGCCGATAATCACGAAGCTCTCTGTACCGAGGTAGTCTTTCAGATTTTTCACTACCTCATTGGAGTTGCCGCGTGTACTTAGGCGACCGGTACTTTTAACAGGCAAAATCACATTTTTTACATAATACTCCAGCTCATTTTCTTTGGCACTGGCAGCCGGAGAGATAATATAGCGCCCTTTTTGGGGACTGATGGCAATGACTTTGGCGTTTTTATTGGCAAACTTGAGCTTGTCAGCTCCTTGGATTTTGTCGCCCGTGGCTACGGTTTTGTTTTTATTCACAATGGTTGTTTGTCCTACGGTATGAATGACGTGGTAGGTATCTTGCGCATAAAGCGAAAAAGACATCAGGAGCCAAACAATCAAAGAGAAAGAGATGGCATTTTTTTTCATGACAGAATGGTGAATTGAAAGGTGATAAACATCTTATGGAACGTCAAAAACTATACCCAAAGATTTTCTTAATCAAGAAGGCAACAGATACAAAGCTGTCGGGTGCTTTCATTACCCGACAGCCTCTTTTCTTATTTCACTGCTGCCTCTTTCAACACACCCAGCTCCTTGCCTACGGCAGTGAAAGCCGCAATGGCTTGGTCGAGGTGTTGCTGCTCGTGGGCTGCCGATATTTGCACACGGATGCGCGCCTGCCCCTTGGGTACTACCGGATAGAAGAAGCCGATTACATAGATTCCCTTTTCGAGGAGCTTGTCGGCAAACTGCTGCGCGATTACGGCATCGTAAAGCATAATAGGCACAATGGCATGCTCGCCGGGCTTGATGTCGAATCCGGCAGCGGTCATTTTCTCGCGGAAGTAGCGGGCATTGTACTCCAGCTTGTCGCGCAGGGCGGTCGTTTCGGAGAGCAAGTCGAATACCGCAATCGAAGCACCTACTACGGCAGGCGGCAGGGTATTGGAGAAAAGGTAAGGGCGAGAGCGCTGGCGCAGCATTTCGATAATCTCTTTTTTGCCGCTGGTAAAGCCACCGATAGCGCCTCCCAAAGCCTTGCCCAAAGTCCCTGTAATGATGTCTATCTTGCCCATTACGCCGCAGTGTTCGTGTACGCCACGACCTGTTTTGCCCATAAATCCGGTAGAGTGGCACTCGTCGCTCATCACCAAGGCATTGTATTTTTCGGCCAAGGCGGCGATTTTATCCAACTGGGC
>DAIQNQ010000245.1:0-2956 GCA_036788275.1 Thermonemataceae bacterium | reverse complement strand
GAGGTATTGAAGATTTTGAAGCGCTGAAATAAGATAAGTCAAATCATCTGTTATCTAACTTTCCCTCTAAGAATGCTACGCGGGCAGCGAGGCGTTCTATTTCTTTCTCATAATATCTAAGAAGTGTTTCAGTAGCTTCAATGTGTATATTGCCATTGTAGTTGCCAGAATTGCCCATTACTTGCACAAATACCTTGTCCGAGAAACCTTCAATACTTTCTTTGGGCACTTCCAATATTTCAGCAATGCGCTGTAGCCTTTCATCAGAGAGCCGAGTCTCTCCTCTTTCTATCTTTGAATAAGCATTTTGGGTGATTTGGAGTTGAGAGGCAATATATTCTTGAGAATAGCCTTTCATCTCTCTTACCTTACGTAGTTTTTCTCCTATTTCCATTGTTTTTCAAGTTTTGATTTAAAACCATATACAATACAATTTAAAACCTTTTTAAAACCAAATCAAAAAATGTAAGCACTTATTTTTGAAAAACTTTAATCGCCATGAAAAAGACACTCAAAATTATTATTCCTACATTACTTCTTGGCGTTTTTGCCTATCTTTTCTGGCAGGCACAGCAAAAAACGCAAGAACGCAAAGAAAAAGAGGAAGCATTGCAAGAGATTCCCGACTTTGTATTCGGGCAATTTAGCAGGAACAGTTTAGAAAAGGGAAAAGCCACTATCTTCATCCATTTCAATAGCAGCTGTGAATACTGCCAATACGAAGCCAAGGAAATCTACAAACATCGTGAAGCTCTGAGCCCTTATCAGATGGTGATGGTTTCGGGGGAGGATGAGGAACGCTTGCAAAATTTTGTACAAGAGTATCAACTCCAAGAGATAGCAAATTTGCGTGTAGTGAGTGGCGACTTTTGGAAATATTTTACAGGTTCGGGTATTCCAGATATTCTTATTTATGACGGCGAAGCACAGCTGAAAAAGCGCTTCCGAGGAGAAACCAAAATAGAGGCAGTTCTGAAAGTATTGGCTCAATAAGTTTCCTATATCCAAAGTAAAGAGCTTTTGTAGAGAAAAGCCTTCAGAACCACCCCTAACCCGTTGGCTTCGCCGACCTTCGCTGCTTGTGAAGCAGGGGGATTTAAGAGCAAATGATTTTCAGTATATTTTCCCAAAACCCCTACAAGATTAGCTGCTTGTGAAGCAGGGAGATTTAAAACCAAGCAACTTCCACTACATTCAACTATTTTGACAAACACCAGATGTCGAAGAAACTGATACCACATATCCGCAAAACATTTACATTGCAACAAGACCAGCAAGACTGCGGGGTAGCCTGTCTGCTTTCTGTGCTCAAATACCACCGAGGTGCTGCCTCTTTGGAGCGCCTCAGAGAGCTTTCCGGCACGCACACCCAAGGTACTACCATGCTTGGCTTGGTGCAAGCTGCTACTTCCTTGGGCTTTTCGACCAAAGGTTTGCAAGCAGATATGGCCTTCCTGAAAGAGATTTCCGAGCCTTGCATCTTGCATGTGCGTATGGAGCAAGGCTATACGCATTTTATGCTTTGTTATTTTTATGATGTTTCCAAGCAGGCCTTTTGCATCGGCGATCCGGCCAAGGGAATATTGTATCTGTCAGAATCTGCCCTTAATGAATTGTGGGTATCGAAGGCGCTTATCAGCCTTACACCTAATGAGGCTTTTAGTCCTCAGCAAGTAGAGCAAAAAGCCAAAATAAAATACTTCTTGGGTATTTTAGCACAAGACTATCCCGTATTGGCGGTATCGGCAGCCATCGGCGTGTTTATTTCGCTGCTCGGCTTGGCAATGGCGATATTTTCTCAGAAACTTATTGACGATATATTGCCCGAAAAAGATACCAAGCGCCTTGTTACGGGTGTAGCACTATTACTTGTACTACTTTTTATTCGGGCTTTTTTGGGCTATTTACGAGGCTTTTTCTTGAATAAGCAGAGCCAAAATTTCAATAATCGCCTTGTAGGAAGCTTTTTGGAAAAGCTCTTTTTTCTGCCTTTGCCCTTTTTCAAAAACCGTAAAACAGGCGATTTGATAGCCCGCCTCAACGATACCAGAAGAATACAACAAAACATCAGCTTGCTGAGCGGGAATCTGGTGATAGACATCCTCGTCGTACTGCTCTCTTCTTTCTTTATTTTTAGCTACCATTGGCTCATTGCTTGTATCACCTTGCTGAGTATTCCGATGTATGCCGGGCTTGCTTTTGTATTCAATGGCAAAATTCTGCAAGGCCAAAGAAAAGTAATGGAAAGCTACTCAAAAAACGAGAGCAATTATATAGATGTAATACAAGGCATAGATACGATTAAGAGTTTTCAGAAAGAGTCTTTTTTCTTGAACAATACCAAGTGGGTGTATGCGGCCTTTCAGGAGGCACTCTTGCGCTTGGGTATTATAGGGCTGCGCTTTACGCTGATGGCCGAAATTATCGGGGTGCTGCTTCTTGGGTCTATTATCGCCACGGCTTGCTTTCTGATATTGAAAGATGCGCTGAAAATAGGTGAACTGATGGCGATACTCACCGTAGCAGGCAATATCATTCCGGCAGTGATACGACTCTCCACAGCCAACATCTCTCTGCAAGAAGCAAAAATCGCCTTCGACAGGATGTATGAATTTGCTTCGCTGCCACAAGAGAATATGATGGCGGCTACTTCGCCCAAGCCAAAAAACACGATGCGCATAGAGCGCTTGCGGGTAGAAAATCTTTCTTTTCGCTTTGTTGGCAGGAAAGCACTCTTCCAAAATCTCTCTTTTGATGCCGAGATAGGTGAAATCACAGGCATTATCGGGCAAAATGGTATTGGCAAAAGTACTTTATTTGGTATCTTGCAGGGCTTTTATACTGCCGAGCAAGGACAGGTGTTTTTTAATGAAATGCCTGCTCAAGCCTTCGCCCTTGAAGAGCTGAGGCAAAAAATAGCTGTTTTGCCCCAAGAAATAAAGATATTCAATGCCAC
>DAIQNQ010000244.1:0-2994 GCA_036788275.1 Thermonemataceae bacterium | reverse complement strand
TGTATAGCGACGATGGCAAAATGCTCCTCACCGGAGGCAACGACAATCAGGTAGTGATGTGGGACAGCGAGTCGCGCAATGCCCTCAATGTGCTCTCGGGCCACAGCGACTGGGTGGTGGCCTTGGCCATGAGCGACGACGGCAAGTACATCGTATCGGGTAGCCGCGACAAAAGTGCCATTATTTGGGCAAGCAAAGGCGGCGCTATCGTGAAAAAGCTGCTTGGCCACAGTGCTTCTGTCTCCTGTGTGGCCTTTAGCCCCGACGGGCGCTATGTAGCCACTGGAAGCAAGGACAATACCACCAAGATTTGGGATTTCAACACCGGCAATGCCTTGCGCACCCTCTCCGGCCATAGCGGCGAAATCACCTCCTTGGCTTTTAGCCCCGACGGCAAGAGCATTGCTACGGCCAGCGCCGACAAGAGTATCAAGGTGTGGGACATCAACAAGGCCACCATACAGCACAATCTTGACAAAGCCCACAGTGGTTGGGTGCGTGCCATTCGTTATAGCCCCGACGGGCGCTACTTGGTATCGGGTGGCGACGACAAGCTGCTCAAGATATGGAATGTAGAAAATACTTATCAAGTGCTGCACAGCCTCAAAGGCCACCGCGATTGGATACAGAGCCTCGCCATCAGTGAAGACAGCCGCTTTGTGGCCTCCGGCGACCACGGCAAGGTGGTGCGCCTTTGGGAGATAGCCGCTGCCCAAGAAAAAGCCAATTTCAACAGTGCTTATATTGTTACTTCCTTGGCTTTTCATCCCAACGGCAGGCAGCTGGCCGTAGCCGACATCAAAGAAGAAGTAAAAATATGGGACGTGAGCGCTTTGGGCATTGCCGATAAGGAGGCACTTTTGGCCAAAAAACAAGAAGAAACGAAGAAAGGGCAGGGCGCTATCAGCAATGACCTTGATTTTGATGTGGCGGTACAGCCTGTCAATTATCTTCTGATAGTGGGCATTAGCCAATACGAAAGCTGGGCGAAGCTGCCCAATGCCGTAAAAGATGCCAAAGATGTGAAAGAGGTACTTCTGAAACGCTATGCTTTTGAAAAAGAACATACCACAGAGATTTACGACAGCCAAGCCACCGAAGAAAACATCTTCAAGGCCATTCAAAAGCTCAAAGCACAAGTAACGCCCAACGACAATTTGCTCATCTACTTCTCTGGCCACGGCTACTACGATGCCGACCTGAAAGAAGGCTATTGGGTACCCGTAGATGCCCGCGCCAACAAAACCACCGATTATTTCCCCAACAGTACGCTTATCAAATATTTGGCTTCCATAGACTCCAAGCATACCTTTGTGGTGGCCGATGCCTGCTTTTCGGGGGCGCTCTTTTCGGCCAATACGCGCGGCTATGTGGACAATGTGGAGCAGATAAAGTCGCGCTGGGGCTTGGCTTCGGGCAGCTTAGAATATGTATCCGACGGGGTAAAAGGCCAAAACAGTCCCTTTGCTTCGTATTTGATCAAATACTTGCAAAGCAATACCAAAAAGAAGTTTCCTGTATCGGAGCTGGTACAGTACGTAAAGGTATCGGTGGCCAACAATACCTCCCAAACACCCGTAGGCAGCCCCCTCAAAAATGCCGGAGACGAAGGCGGAGAGTTTGTATTTTATTTGAAATAGTTGCTTTACACAAGATTCAGTCAATCCCCCAAAGCCATCGCTTTGGGGGATTTTTTTATTCCGTAGAGGGCAGTTTTACTTTCTCGAAGGCATTGTGGATAGCCAAGATAAGCACTCCAAAAAGTACCGCCACCACAATCAAGATGGTATTGAGCAGGCCTTCTACCCCAAAGGAAAGCTTGATGAGTATGGTGGAAATGATGAAGCCGGAGTCGCGTATCACTTTGTTGAACTTATCAATATGCAGAAAAGAGATAAGTAAGAGCAGTACATCGGTGAGAATCAGAATCGTAAAAAATTCGTCGAAAAAGACATTGTTTACATCTTTGATATGATAAACCATCTGATTGATGGACACGAAATTTTCGTAAACCCACCGCCCAAAACTATACAAACCCAACAATACAAAAACAGGTACCAGCGCGATGGACACGATGTTTTTCATGCGGATATAGCGGCGCATATCGGGGCTTAGCTCGCTTTCGGGTACTTTCTTTTGCTGAAGGTCTTTGCGCTCGTTGAGTCTGTAAAATATCAAAATCAAGAAGAACAAGAGTAGCGTGGCCACAATATCATAAGTAAGCTGCAAATCGTTTTGAATGCTGAACCAATCAGAAGTAAGCTCTATTTGTGATAAATCCTTGAAAACCCTCCGAATCAAAATCAGTGTGATAATCTCGTATTGCTTGCCTATATAAATGGTGATGGACTTGGGCAGATAATACACCAAGAGATAGACCTCGTAAATCAAGATAAACGAAAAAGGCGTATAAATAGCGGCAATAGGGTTTTTGAGCAGCTCCGAAGACTCGTTGAGGGGCAGAATATCAAAATCCACCAAAAAAATGACCAACAAATGCAGTAAAAAACTTCCGATGGCCAATGCGATAATGAACTGCTCGATTCTTTTGCGCACACCTGAAGAAAGAGAGTAGGAGTAGAAAATGCCTTTTTTGCTCATAATGAAGGCCTCGTAAAGATGAACTTGTTGTGTTATAGAGCAAGAAAAGCATTGGTGCAATCAAATGGTTTTCAGAAAATTATATTTTTTATTTTCAGGGCATAGCCGCCTTCGGAAAAAGCTTGAAAAAGCGGTCGGGATAGTCGCTTATCAGGCCATCTACGCCCATTTTTACCAAATCCAGCATCTCTTCGGGTGCATTGACCGTCCACGGAATTACCCTCATACCACGTACTTTGAGCCAAAGGATTTCTTCCTTATTGAGCAATTTGTAATAAGGGCTATATATCTCCGGCACAAAGCCCAGCCGCTCGATATGCTCGGCAGCACTGCCGGGGCTTTCCACCAAAAGTGCCAAAGTTTGCTTGGGGGCGATACGGCGCATGGCTTGCA
>DAIQNQ010000243.1:0-3031 GCA_036788275.1 Thermonemataceae bacterium | reverse complement strand
CCGGGCAAAAAGACCCCCACGCTGGCAATAAGCGCTCCGGCCACTTCGCCCGCCAAGCCATAATCGCGCATACACAGCGCCCCCACAAATACCGCAAAGCAGAAAGTAGGCCCCGGCACCATCTGGCTAAAAGCATAGCCCGAAAGAAACTCATCGGCCTCCAAGAGCTTTTTTACTTTTACAAACTCTGTAAACATCAGTGGAATAAGCACTTGGCCTCCTCCGAAGATAAGCGAACCGGTACGATAAAAATTTTCTAAAAGCCTGAAAGGCAACCAAAGTCCCGAAAGCTCGCTCAACAAACCTACGAGTATAAAAAACGAAATAAAGAGCGTAAGATAATGCCATTTTACACGGATGTTTTTATCGCTCTGCCGCGGATACTGCTTGTAGCGGAAGGTGGTAAGCAGCCCTCCGGCTATGATAAGCGCCGGAAATACCAAAGGCTGATGATAAAAAAAAGCGATAACTGCCGAAAGCAGCATAATGAGAAAAGAAGTCTTGGTTTTGATGACCTTCTGGCTGATGCGCAAGGCCGCAAAGCTGATAAAGCCAATGGCCATAGGCTGAATGAAGCGTGTGAACTCTAAGGAAAGCGATTGGGCTTGGAAGTAAGAAATCACAATGGCCGCGGAGGTCATAATCACCAAAGCAGGAAATATCCATACCATCAGCGTAAGCAAAGCCAAACCCAGCCCGCCAATGCGGTAGCCAATGGCCGTGATGGTTTGGGTAGAAGAGGGGCCGGGCAAGAGCTGGCAGAGGGCATTCAACTCGATGAGGGTATCTTCGCTGATATAGCCCCTTTTGAGTACAAACTTCTGGTAGAACATTGCCCAATGTGCTTGGGGGCCTCCAAAGGCTGTCCAGGCAATAAGGAACACATCTTTTAAGAAGATAAAATGCCTGATTTTGGTTGTTTGCACCATAAAAAGTATCATCAAAAAAAATCCTGAGCGAGGTGCCAAAAGCGTGCTCAGGATTTTTGGGGAAGTGGTTTATTTTTTCTTCAATCCCAGCTCAAGAAGCCTCTCGTCCAGAAAGGCATCGGCGGTCATATCAGAATACAGCTTGGGGTGCTCTTCGTCCACGCAATTGGGCAGGCAGCTTAGGTTCATTTCGGAGCGGGGATGCATAAAGAAAGGAATCGAGAAGCGACTGGTACCCATTTTTTCGCGGGGTGGGTTTACCACACGGTGGATGGTGGACTTCAGTTTGTTGTTGGTGAGGCGGTCGAGCATATCGCCTACGTTTACGACGAGCTGGTCGGGCAAGGCCGTAATGGGAATCCACTTGCCATCGCGGCGCAATACTTCGAGGCCTTCGGCGCTGGCACCCATCAGCAGGGTGATGAGGTTGATATCGCCGTGGGCAGCGGCACGTACTGCATCGGGAGGCACGAGGTCGGGGTTTTCGATAGGGAAGTAGTGCAGGGTACGGAGAATGCTGTTGCCGTATTGCACTTTGTCTTCAAAATAATCTTCGGGCAACTCCAAATACAGGGCAATGGCACGCAACATTGTTTTGCCGGCTTGCTCCAAGGTACGAAAGGCTTCCAAGGTGTATTTCTCAAACTCGGGCACTTCGGCGGGGAAGAGGTTGTCGGGATACTCGTTGCGGATGCTGTCGTGGGCAGGAATGGCGTTGCGGTCTTGGCCTACGTGATAAAACTCCTTGAGGTCGGCTACATTAAAGCCCTTGGCGGTTTCGCGTCCGGGGCTGGTATAGCCACGCTGTCCGGCGAGTGCTTCTTTTTCGTAGTGTTTTTTTATATCAGCGGGCAATGCGAAGAAAGCTTTTACAGAGGCGTAGAGTTGCTCTTGGAGTTCGTCTGACAAGCCGTGGTTTTTGATGGCCACAAAGCCAATGCTGTTGTAAGCTTCGCCGAGTTTTTCGACAAAGGCTTTTTTGCGGGCAGGGTCGCCGGAGCTAAAATCGGCCAAGTCGAGGGAGGGGATTTCAGTGTAAAGAACTTCAGACATATACAAATTGATTGGATAAGATACTTGAAATAAAGTGGCGCTAAAATAGGGGATTTTAAGGAAAAATCAAAGCTTTTGGCAAGGCTTTGTGGCAGCACAGCGAAAATAAATTTGCGAAGGCTTTGTCAGTTTTTTGGAAAAATGTATAAGTTTATGACACATTGGCACAACAAGTAGTTTTGCGCAATATTTGAACAAGCATTTCATCAACAAAAACAAATACCTCTTATGAATATTGAACTCAACAACGAGAAATCGCTCAAAGAACTTTTGGAGAGCCTCGGTAGCGGGAATAAGTTTGAAAATCAGTTTTTGGAGCAAAGAAAGATATTTTTGTGGGGCGCCGTACACGACGGCTCAGCCAAATATATTGTGGACAGACTCCTCTACTTAGATGCCCAAGCGCCCGGCGAAGAGATTACGCTGCTCATCAACAGTCCCGGGGGCGTGGTTACTTCGGGTATGATTGTATATGATATGATGCAGATGATTCAGTCGCCTGTTTCCACGGTATGTATCGGTTTGGCCGCTTCGATGGGTTCTATCCTGCTTTCGGGAGGTGCCAAAGGCCGCCGCTTTATCTATCCAAGTGGCCGTGTGATGATTCACCAGCCCAGCATCGGGGGTACTTTCCAAGGGCAGGCTACCGATATCGCTATCACCGCCAAGGAAATTGTAAAAACCAAGGAAATGGGCGCGCGTATCTTGGCCGACAACTGCGGCAAAAGCTTCGAGGAAATCATGAGCGACTTCGACCGCGACTACTGGATGAGCGCTGAAGAATCGCTCAAATACGGCATCGTAGATGGCGTTATTGAGAAAATTTAAGGAGAAATCAATCTCTAAACTTCTTCTAAAGACAAGGCCCATCGCCTTGTCTTTTTTTGTGGGGAAAATTTGGCAGGCAGGGGATTAAAACATAAAAAAATCTTAGGATTTTGGCTCTCCTATTTGGTAAGAACAGACCTTCTTCTCCTAAGATTTTTTATAAAAATAAACATAAAAACCATATCTGCAAATTTATGACAACTTTCAGAAGATTCCCACTC
>DAIQNQ010000242.1:0-3042 GCA_036788275.1 Thermonemataceae bacterium | reverse complement strand
CACCAAAAAACTCCCCCTACCCAAAACCTAAGCTTTGAGTAGGGGGAGCAAAGTAATATCTACCTAATCCAACAATTCGTAGGCTTTCAGTGTCAGGAACTCCTCAAAATCTTGGCTGCGCACCAATTGGTCGAAGAGCGAGGCGGCTTGTGCCAGTTTGCCAGTGGCTACGCGCTCGCTGCCGAGCAAGGCCTTGCATTTTTCCAGCTCCTCTGCCAGCAAGCTTTCGTAAAGGGCTTGGTCTATCAGGCGGCCATCGGCCAGTTTTGCACCACGGTGTAGCCATTGCCATACCTGCGCACGCGATATTTCGGCGGTGGCGGCATCTTCCATCAAGTTGTAGAGGGCGGCAGCGCCTATACCACTCAGCCACGATTCTATGTACAAAATCCCTACGTTAATATTTTGGCGCAGACCTTCCTCCGTAATGCTGCCTTGGGGAATGACAAAATCGCGCAGGGCTTCTGCCGCTACCTCAAAGTCCTCCCGAAGCACTTCTTTTTGGTGAATTTTGCCTTGCAATACGGCATCAAAAGCCGCCAAGGCGATGGGCGCTAAATCGGGATGCGCTACCCAAGTGCCGTCGTATCCGGTGCGGGCTTCCAAATCTTTGTCGGCCTGCACCTTGGCAAAGGCTTTCTGATTGACTTCCTCGTCTTTGCGATTGGGAATAAAGGCCGACATACCGCCGATGGCATGTGCGCCTCTTTTGTGGCAGATTTTTACGAGCAGCTGCGCATAAGCACGCATAAAGGGGCTGGTCATGGTGATTTGCCCACGCTCTGCAAAGGGTGCGGCAATATTGCGAAACTTCTTGATGGCACTGAAGATATAGTCCCAACGTCCGGCATTGAGTCCGGCCAAGTGCTCGCGAAGCTCGTAGATAATTTCCTCCATCTCATAAGCCGCCAAAATGGTTTCTATCAGTACCGTTACTTTGATAGTACCCGTGGGGATTTGCAGGAAGTTTTGGGCCTCCACAAATACCTCATTCCAGAGGCGGGCTTCTTGGTGGCTCTCCAGTTTGGGCAGGTAGAAATAAGGGCCGGAGCCACGGCGCAGTAGCTCGTGGGCATTGTGGAAAAAGTACAGACCAAAATCAAAAAGCGAGGCCGACATGGCTTCTCCTTCTATGAGCAAGTGCTTCTCTTCCAAGTGCCAGCCGCGCGGGCGCACTTTCAGTACTGCTACCTTTTCTTTGAGGCGGTATTCTTTGCCATTGTCGGCCTGAAAATCAATCTGCCTACGAATGGCATCGTAGAGATTGATTTGTCCTTCGAGGCAGTTTTGCCAAGTAGGCGAGTTGGCATCTTCAAAATCGGCCATAAAAACCTTTACATCAGCATTGAGGGCATTGATGACCATGCGCCTGTCCACGGGGCCGGTGATTTCCACACGGCGGTCTTGCAAGTCTTGGGGAATAGGTGCTACTTGCCAAGTGGCCTCACGAATGGCGGCGGTGCTACTCAGAAAATCAGGCAAGTGGCCTTGGCTAATCTGCTCAAAGCGATTTTGGCGCTCTTGCAGCAATGCCAAACGTTGGGTATTGAAGCGGCGATGCAGGTGTTCCAAAAAAGCAAGGGCTTCGGCGCTGAGCAAATGCGTGTATGCAGGGGCAATACCTCCTTGTACGGTGATATGTTGTGTTGTAGAGTTCATAGAAAAGAAAATTTTTGATATAAATATAGTATTGCGAAAGGGATAATTCAAGCGAAAATTCGCTAAATTTGCTTCTTCATAAATAATTCTTCTTAAAGTTTAATTTTTTATTAAAAGATTGCAGTTTTGCAGAAAGGAACTTTAGATTATGGCCATTGCAAAAGAAAATATCCGCCTCACTTTGGGGCTCAAAATAAAACAGTTGCGTTTAGACAAAGGCTTGTCTTTGTCGGAATTGGCGCAGCGCTCCGGCATCTCTATTTCCTACCTCAACGAAATAGAAAAAGGTAAAAAGTACCCCCAAAGCGAGAAAATCCTGCAACTCTCCGAAGCCTTGGAGGTAAGCTACGATTGGCTGGTATCGCTCAAGCTGCACCAAAAGCTCGCTCCCATTGCCGAGCTGCTCCGCTCCAATATCCTCCAAGAGCTGCCCTTGGACATGCTGGGCATAGACCCCGCCCAGCTGATTGAGATGCTCTCCAATGCGCCCACCAAGCTGAGCGCTTTCATCAGCACCCTGCTCGAAATCAGTCGCAATTACGATATGCAAGTGGAGCAATTTTACTTTTCGGTGCTGCGCTCTTACCAAGAGCTGCACGACAACTACTTCGAGGATTTGGAGGAAGAGGTGCTGCGCTTCAAACAAGAAATGAAAATGGATTTGCAGCCTTTGGCTACCGAGCAACTGGCGGCGATTCTGCAAAACCAGTACAATTATACCATCAAAGAGCATACTTTTGAGGGCGAACTGAGCAATTTGCGCTATGTGTTGCTGCCCGACAAAACGCTGCTGCTCAACAAGCGGCTGGATATGCAACAGAAAAATTTTGCGCTGGCACGAGAGCTGGGTTTTCAGTACCTCAAAATCCAGAAGCGTACCTACACTTTCTCTTGGGTAGAGGTGAACTCCTTCGACCAAGTGCTCAACAACTTTAAGGCCTCCTACTTTGCCGGAGCGCTGCTCATAGACCAAGCCTCGCTGGTGAAGGAACTGAAACATTTCTTTGAAAAAGAAACTTGGGACAGCAACTTCCTGCCCGGCCTGCTCTACCGCTACAAGGTTACGCCCGAAATGCTCATGCACCGTATCAGCAATCTGCTGCCCCGCCATTTTCAGATGCATCAGCTTTTCTTTTTGCGCTTCGACGACGCAGGCCAAAACTTCAATCTTACCAAAGAAATGCACTTGGCCGGCCTGCACAATCCCCACGCCACGGCGCTGGGCGAGCATTATTGCCGCAAGTGGGTTTCGCTCACGGTCTTTTCAAAGCTCAAGGCTATGGGGCAGCAATTGATTTGCGATGCACAGGTATCACAATACTATGATTCGCCCAACGAATACTTTGTGTTTACCTTGGCGCGGCCTATGCTGCCCACGCCCCA
>DAIQNQ010000241.1:0-3042 GCA_036788275.1 Thermonemataceae bacterium | reverse complement strand
TTAGTAATAACGTGCCTTGTTATCTTCTACTTTGTAAATCTCTTGCAGTGCTTGCATTGCAAAATACACCAAAGTACCTTTCTGACGGTCAAGAAGCTGATTTTTGTATTGTGAGTAGTCGGCGATTTCAGCGGCAGGATTACTTTCTACTACTTCTACCATCATCACGCCTGTTTCATCGGCAAAAGGCTTGCTCATTTGTCCTTTTTTCAGGCCAAATGCTTTTCCTACGGCAGTAGGAGCAAAGCCGGTGTTGCCCAATATCATAGAGCCGAAAGTTACTGCTGAGGCATTTTGTACTACCAAGTTATTGCCATAAGCCTTGCTCACCTCTTCCAAGTTTTTGCCTTTGGCTTCGGTTAGCTTTTTAAGCAGGATTTCTTTCTTTTGCTCTTTGAGAAACTCATTGACGGCCTCATCGCGGAAGTATTCCAAATCGGCAGCATCTTTCTCAGATTTTCCGGTAAGTACTGCTACTACAAAGAGATTTTGCTCATTCAAATCAAATACACTGGATACTTCATTGATCTTGGTTTCTTCTTTAAAAGCCCACTGCACGATTTCGCGAGTATTGCGAAGGTCATTGAGATTGCGCGTATTGAGTGCGATTTTGTTGGCATTGCTGGCAAGGAGTGCAGGGTTTTCAGCTATTTTCTTGCGAAAATCTTCTGCATTTTTTACGCTTCCCTGAAATTCCAGAGCCTTGTTGTAGGCTTCGCTGATAGTGGCTTCGCTGGGGAAAAGAGGCTTTTCGATGGTAGCCAACTTATACTGGGTTTTTGTTTTGGGCTGCGTTACTTTCACGATGTGGTAACCATAATCAGTTTCTACCAGCCCAACTTGCAAGCCTTTTTGAGTGGCATCGAAGATGGCCTTCTCGAAGGGAGCCACCATTTGGCCTCTGCCAAACCAGCCCAAATCGCCGCCGTTTTGGGCGCTACCATCAGAGCCATAAATGGCCGCCATTTTGGCAAAATCTTCACCACCTTTTATTTTTTCCAATATTTCCAAAGCCCTCTTGCGTGCATCGGCTTTTTCTTCGGCACTGGCATCTTTAGAAGCTTTGAAGAGAATATGGCTGGCGCGCGCAAACTCCAAAGTGTCTTCGCGTATATCTACTACTTTCAGAATTGCGTAGTTATTACCATTGGCAAACGGGCCGTAGATACCACCCTTAATCAAGGGGCGCTCTTCGCTAAATACGCCATCGGGGATTTGATTTACGCTCAAGAAACCAAAAGATTGCTCTATTTCTGTCTCTTGGGCAGCAAAAGCCGAATCATCTTTGGTAGTAGCAAGGCGCTTGGCCAAATCGCGCAAGTCTTGCAAGAACAGCGTAGAATCTTCTCCTGAGGGTGCTACCTTAAAAGTAACATACTCGAAGGAGCGTGTTTCTTGGGCTTTGTAGCGGTTTTTGCGGCTGCTTATAAAGCTACGCAAGTCGCTGTCGGTGTATTTGATGGTAGAGTCGGCAATATTGGCAAAAGGAAGATAAATATAGCGTATATCTACTTTAGAGTTTTGTGCCTCGTACTCCAAGCGTGCCTCTGCATTGGTTACATAAGCACTCTGCGAGATAAGGGTATTGTACTTGGTATTGATGCGGTCTTGCACCAAGCCGCTGGTAAAGCTTTTCCATTCAAATACGCCGTTGGGGTCGTCTTTGATAGCACCCAAGTAGCGCGCTACATTGGCTGCCTGAAACTTTCCGGTGGAGTCCTGAAAAAACTGTACAGCTTTGATTTGTGGGTGGATGAAGAGCGTATCGTCGCCGCGTGTCATGGCTTTTTCTTCTGCTTTGCTCACTTCGAGACCTATTTTGGCAAATTCGCGAGCATACACACGCTCAAATACGATTTGCTGCCAAGCACGCTCACGGAGGCTTTCAGACTCTTGCTCGTTGGGAGGGCGGCGGGTGCTGACTTCAAAGTTGGCTTTCAGATTCTGAAATACCTCTTCAAACTCTTTCATGCTAATATCTTTGCCATCTACGCTTCCTACCTCTTGCTGGGTATTGAAGAGCGAGGAGTTGGGTCCGAGAATGTCGCCTCCAACAATAAAGAGACCCAAACCAACGGCAATAATGCCTACTGCAATGCCTGATTTTTCTCTGATTTTGTTAATGATTCCCATTATCTTTTAATTAATTAGGCTGCAAAAAAACTACTTAATTCCCGAAAAACAAAATTTTTTCTCAAGTTTCCGTGCTGTTCAAAAATTAAAACTAACTTTGGCAGGGGGGCAACCTCAACAATCACCAAAAGGCAATCCGAGAATCGCTGTATACCTATGAAAAGATTGGCATTGATAGCACTTAGCGTGGCGCTTTCCTTGTATTTGGGCGCACTCAGCTGGCTGTATGTGTGGCAGAAGCACTTTGTACTGCGTCCCTCCGAGGAGTACGAAGCAAAAGCGCTTGCTGCCGATGCGCTGGCACACCGCGAAGTACGCTTTCGTACCAATACCGGAGAGATAAACGCTTGGGTGATTCCGGCAGAGGGCAGCCGCGAAGAGTGGGTGTTGGTATGTGGGGGCAGCCGCGATAACCTGAGCCGCGAGGAATACTGGCAGCGCTACGAAATTCTCCATAAATTGAATGTAAATATCCTTTGCTTCGATTATCCGGGCTTTGGCAAGAGCCAAGGACAGGCCAGTGAGGAGGAGCTATACGCGGCAGCGCAAGAGGCTTATTTTTATTTGATAAATGTAGAGCAAGTAGAGGAAAGCAAAATATTGTTGCTTGGCATTGAGGCAGGGGCTGTCGCCGCCCTCGAAGTAGCTGGCAAAGTGCCCGTAAAGGCGCTGATTCTCGAAAATCCGCCTACATCTCTGCAAGATTTGGCCAAAGAGCGCTATCCTCTGATGCCCACAAGGTTCTTGTTCAGAAACAGTTTCAATACCTTGGAGCGCCTCAACAAAGTATATGTACCTAAGTTGATTATCGGCTCAGAAAGCAGTCAGCACATTCCGGCAGAGCACAGCCGAAAGGTATTTGAAGAAGCCTTTGAGCCGAAGAAGCTGGTAATGCTGCGCGGTACGGAG
>DAIQNQ010000240.1:1390-3083 GCA_036788275.1 Thermonemataceae bacterium | reverse complement strand
GATACATCCATAGCCCTTGCAAGGCCACAAAAGCATACAAATAGCTGGGCACTGCCCAAAAGCCCAGCACGTGCGCTCCCACCCAAAGGCACTTGGGCAATGTCCCCTTGTGCCAATACTGCAAGGCAGCCACGGCCAGCAGCACCGCCAAGCATTGCAATATATAGCCGCGCCCCAAGAGGCCGTAGGTATGCGTGGCCGAAAGCAGGCCGATAAAACACATCGCCGCCCAAGCCACCCAAAAGTCCCGATAGCGCAGCCATACATAGCCCCAGAGCAAGGCGCTCAGCAGCAGGCCAATCAGCAGGGCGGGCACTTTCATTGCCCAAAAAGGAGAGAAACCACACTGATACGCAAGGTATGCCAAAAATGTATAAGTCAAGTGATTGTTGGGAGAGGGGTAATAGGCCAAGCTCGCCCCCAAGCCCCGATGCACCAAATATACAAAGCTGTTGGCCTCGTCGAGGTGGAGTTGGGGAGATTGTAAAAGAAGTACCAATCGCCCCAAGCAGAGCAAGCCCAAGGTTGTCCAGAAAGTTATTTTTTGAAAAGTGCTGAGTGCGTAGAGGCTTTTTCTGAAAGAAGTCCAGCCCCAAAGTCCCTCTGCCCTGATTTGTCTGAAAAAAGTACGCTTGCGCCACAGTACATACAGCCCCAGCCCCAGCGCCAAAGCCCAAGGCAAGAGGCAAAGCCCTGCCCGAAGCAGGCGAAAACGCTCCGGAGTGAGCATTTTTTCTCTGAAAATCATTTGTGCTTTCGTATCGAATTGATACATTTGGGCAATAGAGCGCAGGCTGCTTTCGTAGTCAGGAAAGCAAAAGCCTATCGCTGCTGAGGCTGCCAAGGCCAAAAGTCCTCCTATCCATAAAAAACGATAACGATGCAAATGTGGCATAAGCAATATTGGCCGGGCTTGTATGCGGTGCTCATCGCGCTTCCCTTTGTGTTGCTTACGGATTTCTTTCCCTTTGTGCGCTTCGGAATGTTTGCAGAGCCTGCCAGCCGCCAAGCCAAAAGTCGGGAATATTTTGTGATTTTGTACCAAGACAGCCACAAAAAATGGCAAAACTTCGATACCCGTCCGATGGGTTTCGATGCGGTAAACTTCAGCTACTTGCTGCGCAACTACTACTACCAAGACCAAATGGCAACTTTTGCCGAAAAGTGGCGTGAAAGCCGAACCTTGCAACAAGCCGATACCTTGCAAGTAGCCGCTTGGCAGGTATGGCAGCTACAAGTAGAAGGCGCACAACGCGACTCCACCCTTGTTTATACCTTTACCCATGCGCTTCCCTAAGGCCTTTTTTTGGATATGGCTGCTGGGCAGCGCCCTGCTCTGGGCAAGCTACCAATACTATGGCAAAGCCTTGCTGGAGCAGCTCTACTTGGGGCAAGCGCCCCCGTGGCTGCAAGGATTGGCTGAGGAGCTGTATCCGCGCCTTGCTACCGAAAGGCATCGCTTCGACTTCCATTTTTTTCAACAAAAAGCCGAGCAGGTACTCCTCAGGGGCAGCCTTTTGGTTTTGCTGCTGCTTGTGTGGCTGCGGCCTGAAGCGGCTTCCTTCCGCCGCAAGCTGAGCGAGGGACATATCAGCCAAGTCTATGCGCGCTATTTGCAGGGAGTATTTACGCTGCTGCTCTTTTATTTTACTTGGGATTGGCCACTGATTTTCGAGAAGCTGCAAGGTATTCG
>DAIQNQ010000240.1:0-1290 GCA_036788275.1 Thermonemataceae bacterium | reverse complement strand
GAGAAAATCCTGATAGGCGGCAGCGCTTGGCTGGAGGCCGAAAACTTGCGCACGTACTTGCTGATGGCCGGGCAGCCTGTGGGCAAGTGGCTGGCGCAATACGATGTTTTGTGCATTATTTTTGCTTTTTTGGTCATTTTGTTTGAACTATCTTTCGCGGCAATAGTTTTTTATAGGAAAAGTACCCCTTGGCTCTTGGCAGCGGGCTTTTGCTTTCATCTGAGTACTTATTTTTTGATGGGCATTGGTAGTTGGCTCAGCACTTGGACACTCAGCTACTTGTTCCTTATAGAAGCCGTTCATTTGCCGCCAAAGCTGCGGGAAAGTTTGTCAAGCAGAGTATTTTTTAAGACAAAACTATAATTTTTATTTTTTGACCATACTCTAAGCGTCTATGAACTTCATCGAAATTCTTGGTGGAAGTACCGCCAAAGTCGTGGCAGGTATTTCTTATGTAGCATTGGTAGCCTTTGAGCTGTATATCAGCCGTCGGAAAAATAAGCGTCTTTATGAAACAAAAGATACGGCCATCAACCTGAGCCTCGGGGCGATTACCTCGACAGTAAAGCTGCTCGTCAAAGGGCTTACATTGGCCTTCTTCTATTTGGTACATCAGTATGCCCTTTGGGATATTCCCGCGTACTCGGTTTTGGGTTTGCTCTGCTTGTTTTTGCTGAATGATTTGGTATTCTATCTCTACCACCGTGCCAGCCACGAGAGCCGCCTCTTTTGGGCGATGCACGTGGCGCATCACTCTTCGCAAATCTTCAATGTTTCGACCGCCATTCGTGGCAATTTTATCCACTTCCTTTACCGCTTTGTATTTTGGGCACCCTTGGTATGGCTGGGCTTCGACCCAATTTTGGTGGTGCTGGTAGATGAAATCAGCTTTTATTACCAGATGTGGATTCATACCGAAACCATCCACAAAATGCCGCGCTGGTTTGAGTACATTTTCAATACACCTTCGCACCACCGTGTACACCACGCCAGTAATCAGCAGTATTTGGACAAAAACTATGGGGCAATTTTTATTATCTGGGACAGGCTTTTCGGTACTTTTGAGCACGAAGAGGAGAAAGTGCGCTATGGCCTCACCAAAAATCTCAAAAAGCAAAGCGTAAGCCACGTCATTACCCACGAACTGGAAGCGATATGGCAGGATGTACGCCAAGCCAAAGACTGGCACAGCCGCTGGCATTATGTGTTTGGCCACCCGGGCTGGCAACCTCAAGAAAAAGAAAAAGTAAGAGAAATGGCCTGAAAAGTTTTGGAGTTTTAGAGGGAAAT
>DAIQNQ010000239.1:0-3086 GCA_036788275.1 Thermonemataceae bacterium | reverse complement strand
ACGGCATGCAAGATATAAAAAATCGCTGCTTTGCGAAGCGCTTGGGAGGTAAGAAGTGTAAAAAAAATTACACTCCTCTTTATTAAAAACCTTTTTACCAAGTACTTACTGAAATTTTCAAGACTTCAAAAACCTCGCAGAACTGTTTTCGAGGAGGCAATGGTATCATCGAAAATACGCATTGAAAGATATTGCTCACCTCTGTACTCCAAAAAAATTGTAATCATTATCAAAACTTACCCAAATTTTAAAATACTGAAAATCAACTAAAATAATAAAATTAAAATCACTTATTTCGATTTTAGATTTTCTGTATATTTTTTCATCTAAACTTTACCAAAATGAACACTTTACATGAAAGCAAATTTTTCTTGATCCAACATGAGGCTCAAGAAGCACTTTTCCACTATGTCTTCAATGAAAAAACAGAAGATATGAGTGCTGAAGAATACATCCAAGAGCTGAGTGTCTTTATTGACTTGGTCAGAGAGCACCGCCCCAAACGTGTTTTGGGCAATATGGTTGATTTTCGCTTTCCTATTACTCCTGAGATTCAGGCTTGGGTGGACGAAAACCTCTTCAGTGTTTATCGTGAAATTGGCTTTGAACAAATCGCTATTTTGCTCAGCGAAGAGTTTATTGCCTCTTTGTCTATCGAACAAACAATGGACAGTGCTGGAGAGAATGGTTTTCAGACTGCTTTTTTTGATAATGAAGAAGCTGCAAAAAGATGGTTGCTCCCCAAAAAGCAAGAAGTTTATTAACGGGGTTTGACTTGTTTTTGATGTCTTGTTGATACAATTTCAACAAGACATCCTTTTGTTCAGAGAGTGCCTGAGCGAGGTGCTACATACTGCCTCTACTCAGGGGCATAGCGTGTATATACTTTGTCACCTATCAGCAGCTTTTCTCCATCAATCTTTATGGGAAAGGTTTGCTTGGAGGGCATCGAGCCGCATTCTTCGCATTGCATGGTAAGCTGATTGCCCTGCAAGCTCCAAGTACCCAACCACATAGTGGCCTCGCCGTCGGGGCCTTGTACGTGCAATCTGCCATCTTTGAAGAAGTCTAAGCCCAGCTCGTCGGAAGTAGTGTTCCAGCCATAAGTACCTTCTTTGGAGTGGAGAAAAGCCCTGAGTACCTCCTCAGAAACTTGCGCTTCTTCCGCGTCGGCAGCATCATTGCTTTCTGTTTGAGTGGCCTCCTGCTCCGATTTTTTTTCCTCATTTTCCCCACAGCCCATCAGCAGTACGGCGGGAAACAAGGCCAAAAAGACCACTTTTATCAACTTTTGCATAGTTATTTGATTTTAAGTTTGTGAAGAAACAAATATACCCAATATATTTTGATGCCTCGTAGATTTCTTCACGATGGCGATAACTTTTGGCAAAAATTTTCTTTTACAAGAGCACTGCTATCCCTTCGCCACAGCCACAATCTTTTCGGCAATCAAACGATTGATTTCAGCCTCTTCCAAACCCAAGCTTTGCAACAAGGCCACGGTATGAGCGCCCATCTCCGGGGCAATGCCCGAAGGCACAGCGGGGGTCGCCGAAAACTTGATGGGTACACCGATGCTTTTCACCTCGCCAATGCGCGGATGTTGCTGCCGGACAATCATCTCGCGGGCTTGGAGGTGGGGGTCTTGCTCCAAGTCTTGCGGCTCGTGTACTGGACTGATGAGCAGGTCGTGCGTTAGCCCCAAGGCTACCCAATGGGCTTGGGGAGCTGTGAGGAAGAGCGCTTGCAAGGTAGCCTGCCCCTTGCGGGCTTCTTCAATGCCCTGTGGCAAGGCCAAGCCCATCAGGTCGGGACGCTCAATGACTTGACAAAATTTCATCCAAAACTTGAGTTCCAAAGCCCCCAAGGCGATAAAGCGCCCGTCTTCGCAGCGATAGACTTGGTAGTTTACCAAGCCCCCCGAAAGGGGCATCTCGCCGCGCGGCTCTACACGGCCACCGGCCCAGTATTGTGCCATCGCCACAGCCATCAGGGGCAGCAGGCCGTCGGTCATAGATACGTCCACGTGTTGGCCTTTGCCATGCTGCTGCCTTGCCAAGAGTGCGGCCAAGGTAGCAGCCACCGTCATATAAGAACCTCCGGCAATATCGGCCATCTGTACGCCACTCATCATGGGCTGCTCAGGGCTGCCCGATAGCCCCAATACCCCGGCAATGGCAGCATAGTTGAGGTCGTGTCCGGCCAAGGCAGCATAAGGCCCTGTTTGCCCGTAGCCGGTTACAGATACATAAATGATTTTTTCGTTGTGGGCGGCGGCTTGTGCATAGTCAAGGCCAAGCTTGTCGAGAAAGCCCGGGCGAAACTGCTCGATTACCACATCGGCACTTTGCACCAAGCGGAAGAAAAGCGCTTTGCCTTCGGGAGTGGTATAGTCCAAGGCCAAGCTTTTTTTGGAGCGATTGAAAGCCAGATAATTGGCCGAAATCATCTCCTCACCTACTTCATAATAAGGCGGAAAGTTGCGCACATAATCGGGCTGTTGGGGATTTTCTATCTTGATGACTTCTGCGCCCATATCGGCCAGCATCATCGCCCCCAAAGGGCCGGGCAGCAGGCGCGAAAGGTCTAAAATACGGATTCCGGCAAGAGGTGATAAGGTATTGGGGGAATTCATTTTCTAAAAATTATTTTGTTAGACAAATTTGCGTAGCTCTAAAACAGAAAGATACAAGTAAAATACCGCCGCTCCGGCAGCAAGCAACATCGTGAGATAAAACAAGTCTGGGTTCAGCCCCATCGGCACCAAAGCCACAAGCGCCCATACAAAGTAGTAAAGACGAAAGCGTGGCACCGGCTGCTTCCGCACAATAAAAAAGCTGAGATGCACCATATAGCTTAGTATCTGCCAACAGCCCAAGAAGAACATCAAATAAAGCATATAGACCAAAGCTGCCATTACCTTGAACAAGCTCACCAAGCCGCAAAGTATAATTACACCTAGCAAAAAAATCTGAAAATATACATCTAACTTTTTGAAAATCTGCATCGCTATCGTATAAAATGGTAAAAGATAGCAGCAAGATAAAGCTTTTTGCGAAAAAGCCTGAGGCTTTTGGCGGCATTTT
>DAIQNQ010000238.1:0-3110 GCA_036788275.1 Thermonemataceae bacterium | reverse complement strand
GGGCGCTGAGTCCGGGCGGAACGGCTTGTTGCAGCCCCCAAGCAGGCGATGTATTGATTATCCCCAACGGCATCAATGTAAATGTGAGCAGCAATATGAGTATTGATGTGGTGGTGTATATCAAAGTAGAAGCCACTGCCAGCATCACTTTTGCCACCTGCAATGCCACCCTCAACTTGACAGGAGGCTCCGGCTTACAAGTATTGGCTTCCAGCAGCAGCCCCCAATATGGCCTGATTGATACCAATGCCGCTTGTAGTGGGGGCAACTCTAACCGCGTGCGCATTGGCAATAGCACCGTATGGCAAGGACGCTGCACGGGCAACTCCACTCCTTGCGATAACGGCCCACACGAATTTGGCACTATCGGTATTTTGCCTGTGGATTTGCTGCATTTCTCAGGAACAAATCTCCACAACCTACAAGTAGCACTTGATTGGGCTACCGCCTCCGAAAGCAACAATGCCTATTTCAGCATTGAGCGTAGCCAAGATGCACAAAACTTCCAAGAAATAGCCCAAGTGGCCTCACTTGGCGAGGGGCAAGGCATCAGGCCATACCGCCACATAGACAGCGCTCCGCAGCAGGGCATTAATTATTATCGCTTAAAACAATACGACCACGATGGGCAATGGACAAGCTCCAAAACCATCGCCATCCGCATAGAAGCGGAGGCCGAAGCCTGGGTGATTTTCAGAGATGCACAAGCGCAGATCAAAACACGCTTCTTTCTTTCGGAAAGCAGCCCTTGCCTTTTGCAAATTTATGACCTGAACGGCAGGCAGCTGCTTGCCTTGCCCCTTCAAGGACAAGCAGGCAACAATGAATTTGCCCTGCCTGCTACCTTGCCCACACAAGGGCTGCTTTTGGCAAGGCTTCAGCAAGGTACACAAATTCAACAAAAGAAATTTTTGCTGCCTTAGCCTCCCAAGGCAAGTGCCAAGCGCAGGTGATGGTACTCGTAGCGCCCTCCTAAGTGTTCATAGAGCGCTTTAAGGGCGCTGCTTTTATTCACTCCCAGCCGACGAGCCGCTTGCAATATCTCCTCCTGAGCTTCTATGGCAAGGTACTGCCGCAGGTTGATAGGACTGCCCTGCTCGTAGAGCTTCGTGAGGTGTGCATACACCGTGGTAGGTGTCAGGGCGCGCTTTTCGGCGATATGTTCGGGCGAAAGCCCTTGCAAGTAATAGGCATAGGTAATTTGGGCGCTGTCTATGCCCAAGCTTTGACTCTGAAAAGTGCCTTCTTCTATAAAAGCGAATATCTCTTGGAGAAAATGCTGCCCATAGGCCTCCATTTTGCGCTGCCCTACGCCCTGAATGCCCAAGAGTGCGCTTTGGTGCAAGGGCTTCTGCAAGACCATTTCTTGGAGCGTAGCATCCGAAAAAACAATGTAAGGCGGCACGCCCTCGGCAGCGGCCAAGCGGCTTCTCAGCTTTTTGAGGCGCTCCAAAAGCAGCTCGTTGGCACTGTCTTTTTTGGAACGGGGCTGCTCCTCTTGGGCTTTGGCTTGGCGCTCCTCGAAGGGTACAAACTTCGAGAGCAACACCTGTCGCTCGCCACGCAGCACCTGCCAAGCCAGCGGACTAAGCTTCAGGTTGTGCTTTTCGTCGTAGCGTACTTCCAGCAGTCCCATATTTACCATCTGCCAAATATACTCAGCCCATTCTTCGGTGCGTAGTTCCTTGCCCACGCCAAAGGTTTTGAGTTCCTGATAGCCCTTGGCCAGCACCTGCTTGTTGCGTGCGCCCCGCAAAATATCCACCAGCAGCCCCACGGCTACTTCCTCTTTGGCACGCGCCACTGCCGAAAGTGCCTTTTGGGCGAGTACGGTAGCTTCAAACTTCTTTTTGGGATTTTTGCACACATCGCAGTTGCCGCAGTCTTGCTCCGGTACTTCATTGAAATAAGAAAGCAAAATACGCCGCCGACAGATTTCGGCTTCGGCATACTGGCGCATGCGCTCCAGCTTGGCATCCATCAGCTCGCGGCGCTCGGCACTCAGCTCTTCGTGAAACTTCATCTGTGCCATTACGTCGGCATAGCTATAAAAGAGCAGGGTGCTGGCAGGGGCACCATCGCGCCCGGCACGGCCTATTTCTTGGTAGAAATTTTCGATATTTTTGGGCAAATTGTAGTGTATCACCCAGCGGATATTCGACTTGTCTATGCCCATGCCAAAGGCGATGGTGGCCACAATTATCTGAATATCATCTTTGAGAAAGCGCTCCTGCACAGTCCGGCGCGTATCAGCAGGCAGCCCGGCGTGGTAGCATTCGGCACGCAGTCCGGCTGCTTGGAGGCGCTCGGCCAGCTGCTCGGTGGCATTGCGCGAAAGGCAATAGACAATGCCGGAGCTGCCTTGGTGGTATTTGAGAAACTGGAGGATTTGCTCTATCTTTTTGCGTCCGGGCGCTACTTGGAGGCTGAGGTTGGGGCGGTCGAAAGAGGCAATAAAGACCTGCGCCTCAGCAATACCCAGCTGCTCCAAGATGTCGCGGCGGGTGCTGCGGTCGGCAGTAGCCGTAAGGGCAATGACAGGGATATGTGGAAAGCGGGTTTTGAGGATTTTGAGCTGGGTGTATTCAGGCCGGAAATCGTGCCCCCAGAAAGACACACAATGCGACTCGTCCACGGCGAAGAGATTGACTTGCAGATTTTCCAGAAAATCTAAGAAGCCCGCCGAGAAGAGCTTTTCAGGCGATACATAGAGGATTTTTATCTTGCCCTTGCGGCAATCTTGCATAATGGCCAGCTGCTCTTGGCTGCTCTGCGTGCTGTTGAGAAACACCGCCTCCACACCTTGCGCCCGCAAAGCCTGCACTTGGTCTTGCATCAGGGCGATAAGTGGCGACACCACCAAACCCATGCCCTCTTTGAGCAAGGCGGGAACTTGGTAGCAGAGTGACTTGCCGCCGCCGGTAGGCATCAGCACGAGGCAGTCCTCGTTTTGCAATACTTTTTCGATGATTTCGGCTTGTAAGGGGCGAAAGTGGTCGTAGCCGAAGTAGTTTTTAAGGACTTCTTCTTTGGTCATGGCTCAAAAATACATTTTTTACTGATAATTCTTGCTACCAACCAAAGATATAGATTTTTGGGGAATATAGAAA
>DAIQNQ010000237.1:0-3116 GCA_036788275.1 Thermonemataceae bacterium | reverse complement strand
GGAAGCGCAGAGGCAAATACGGAGAATAGCAATATCAATACTTTCGTAACGACGAATAGCACTGAGATAGTGGATATTCAGTACCATACCAGTTTTCCGTCTGCTACCGATCCTATGAATGTAGTCAATCCTGCTGACCCCAGTGCCAGAGCACTTTATTATGGAATTTCGCAAGTACCTCGTACGGTATCTGACGGTATATTATTGCCACAGCGCTTTAGCACTACCTCGCCTATTCCTAGTGTTCCACCACTCACGGTAGGTGATGTGGCCTTTCGCCGCAGGGTATTGGAAGAATCGCCTTTCCGAATCAATGTGAGCTTTCCGCCAAGTACGGATGGTCGCCTGAATGTATCGGCAGTGATAGAAGCCTCGCAGCCTTTCGATAGCACAGTGATAGTACAAATTGCCGTGATAGAAGAAGAAATTAATGGCATTTTATTTACAGGACAAAACTTGGCCGGACTCAATTTTCGTCATGTGGTGAAGAAACTGCTTCCTGATGCCGCCGGTACGCGTATTACTGAAAATTGGATAGCCGGGACGCAAGTAGTAGTAAACCAGTCGTGGACAGTGGAAAACACCTTCGACAATAGCCGCTTGGCTGTGGTGGTATTTGTACAAAATGACGAAACCCGCTACATCCACCAAGCGCATCTCGCCAAGCCTGCCACACCGCCTTCGGGAGGGGTTACTTCTATTGGGCAAGACATTAGCAGCCAGCTTTTGCTTTATCCGAACCCCGCAGGCAATGAGGTCTATTTGGCTTTCCGCAATCTCCAACACCAAGGCTTCGATTACCAAATATACGATGCCATGGGCAAGGCCACCGCACAAGGGAAAATAGCTCCTGCCGATGAGCTGCTGCGCATAGATACCAGCAACTGGGCAGAGGGCATGTACCTGATTCGCATGAGTGATAAAAACGGACGCAATGCCTACAAAAAATTGATGATAGAGCGCTGATAATACAGATAATCTGAAAAGGTGCTTTACTGAAGTAGAGCACCTTTTTTATTGATAACAAGTACTGAAAATATTATTTTGGAGGTAAAATTTATCCTATCTTTGATTTTCACTGATAATTTGCGTATGAAAACATATCTTTTTGTAGCCCTGCTTTTGCTGTCGGGCACGGTGCTGCAAGCCCAGCAAGGAAGCAAGGAAAGCCCCTCGATTCGTCAGGGCATTGAATTGTGTAACTGTTTCCAAAAAACTATGGGCGAGTACCATCCATTGGTACAGCAGCTCTTTATAGATTTGATTTTTTTGGGAAAAGACGACCAGCAAGCATTCTATAAGTTTGCGCAAGCCGCGGAGCAATTGCCCGCAGAGGAGCAAAAACGGATTCTCAAAGACTCAGAAGCACTTGAAAAGGAGGAAAGCTTTGTAAAGATAGAAAAATGCTTAGATGCCTACGAAGATTTGGCCGATATGATAGATGAGGCAGAAGAAAAGGAGGCCATTGCTTTTTTTGATTGGTTAGATGCCAACAAAGCTTGTTCTTTTTTACAGATGGTTTTTGCCGACGATGACGAATAAGTACTAAATCTTGTATTGCTTCGTTTTGAAATCGCTCTTGTGCCATCAAAAGCCGATGTCTATCTGTTTTTATCACATACTTTTGTCCCCATGGATTTATCTTATATCATCAATGAACTGGGCGAGGAGCGCGAGCAGTACCTGCAATCTGCCGCACCGCCCATTTTTCAAACCTCTATGTTTTGCTTCAAGGATGTGGCTGCTATGCGCCACAGCTTGGCACACGAAAGCGAAACACATTTTTACACACGCGGCAACAATCCCACTACCGATATTCTGCGCAAAAAAGTAGCCGCCCTCGAAGGTGCCGAAGATGCCCTGATTTTTGCCAGTGGTAGTGCGGCCATTGGCGCTGCCGTGATGAGCCAGCTTCGCCAAGGCGAACACGTGGTATGTGTGCAGAAACCTTATAGCTGGACCAGCAAGTTGCTCAACCTCTTGCTGGCGCGCTTTGGTGTAGAAAGCACCATGATAGACGGCACCGATGCCGAAAACTTCGAGAAAGCCATTCGCCCCAATACCCGTATGCTCTTCTTGGAAAGTCCCAATTCTTTTACCTTTGAGTTGCAAGACATCGCCGCCGTGGTGGCCATTGCCCGCAAGCACGGCCTCATTACCATTCTGGACAATAGCTACGCCAGCCCCCTCAATCAAAGCCCCATTGCTTTGGGTGTGGATATGGTGGTGCATTCGGCTACCAAATATCTCGGTGGCCACAGCGACAGTGTGGCGGGAGTATTGGCAGGCTCTAAGGTGCTGATGCAACAGATTTTTGCTTCGGAATTTATGACCCTTGGCGGCATTATTTCGCCTTTCAATGCTTGGCTTATTTTGCGTGGCTTGCGCACCTTGCCTGTACGCATGAAGCAGGTGGCTGAAAGCACCCCGCAAATTGTAGATTTCTTGGCGGCGCACCCCAAGGTAGCACAGGTCTATTATCCGCATCACCCTTCGCATCCGCAATACGCCTTGGCTCAAAAGCAGCAGTGCCGTCCGGCAGGGCAGTTTTCTATTCGCCTCCAAGCCGATACGATGGAAGAAGTAGAGCTTTTTTGCAACTCTCTGAAGCGTTTTCTTTTGGCTTGCTCTTGGGGCGGCTATGAGTCACTTATCTTTCCGGCTTGTACCCTCTATGGCTCCGAAAACTATGAAAACCCTTATCTGCATTGGTCGCTCATACGCTTTTATGTGGGCTTAGAAGAACCCGAAGTGCTGATAGAAGACCTCCGACAGGCACTGGAGATGCTGCTTAAGTGATTGTTTTTTAAAGTAAATTTAGATATTTGATGATATCATAGGTGAGTTTTGATAACGGACGATTGTGAAAATTTTCTTCATTAGTATAGTTGCAAACCAAATATCTTAAAACATCTTCTCGATTTTTAAAAAGTGTACCCTCATAGCGCTTAAATAGATCATCAACATAATCTTCGGAGTAAATCATCTTTTTTTGGATGATATCTAATATGATATCTTTATGTTGATCATAAAGTTCCTTTATTTCAAATATTTTAAAATTTTCCTTTAGGCTCTCTTTTAAATCTTCATAATCTATTTCAAAACCCTCTTTATTA
>DAIQNQ010000236.1:0-3130 GCA_036788275.1 Thermonemataceae bacterium | reverse complement strand
AAAAAATCGCAAAAATAGATATAAAATGACTCCAAATATTTACGAAATACTCAAAAAGAGAATCTTGGTGCTGGACGGTGCGATGGGAACGATGATTCAGGCTTACAAACTGACCGAGGAAGATTACCGCGGCGAACGTTTCAAAGATTTTCCCCACGATTTGAAGGGCAACAATGACCTGCTTTCGCTCACACAACCGCAGATTATCAAAGAAATCCATAAAAAATACTTGGAAGCAGGGGCGGATATCCTCGAAACCAATACATTCAACAGTACCTCCGTTTCGATGGCCGACTACCACATGGAAGATTTGGTCTATGAACTCAATTACCAATCTGCCAAAATCGCCAAAGAAGCCTGTGAGGAGTTTAAGAAAATCACCCCCGACCGCCCCCGCTTTGTGGCAGGTTCGCTGGGGCCTACCAGCAAAACCACCTCGCTCTCGCCCGATGTAAACAATCCCGGCTACCGAGCCATTACCTTCGATGAATTGGTGGAGTCTTATACCGAGCAAATCAGAGGTTTGGTGGACGGCGGTGCAGATATTCTATTGGTAGAAACTATCTTCGACACCCTGAATGCCAAAGCCGCCCTTTTTGCGATAGAAAAGTTTTTTGAAGATGTGCAAGAACCACCCCTAACCCCTCCTTTAGAAGGAGGGGAACTCCAAACTCCCCTCCTCTCTGAGGAGGGGGCGGGGGTGGTGCAAAATACCTCTAAACTACCTAAAAAACGTCTCCCCATCATGGTTTCCGGCACCATCACCGATGCCTCAGGGCGTACCCTTTCGGGACAAACTGCCGAAGCCTTCCTGATTTCGATGTCGCATCTGCCGCTGCTTTCGGTTGGTTTTAACTGTGCTTTGGGAGCAGATTTGCTGCGTCCTTATTCCGAAGAAATTGCCAAAAAAGCTCCTTTCTTCACCTCGGCCCACCCCAACGCCGGCTTGCCCAATGCCTTTGGCGAATACGACCAAACCGCCGAGGAAATGGCTGAAATTATTGATGGTTTCTTGAAAGATGGGCTTGTGAACATCATTGGAGGTTGTTGTGGTACTTCGCCCGCCCACATCAAGGCTATTGCAGATCTTGCGAAGAATTACAAGCCACGTACTTTGCCCGCCAAAGATGAAATTTCTAAATATTCAGGCTTAGAGCCTCTGAAAGCTACAAAGGAAATTCGCTTTATCAACATAGGTGAGCGTACCAACGTAACAGGCTCAAGGGCTTTTGCAAGGCTGATTAAGGAAGAAAAATATGAGGAAGCCCTCGCCGTGGCCCGCAGCCAAGTAGAAGGCGGTGCCCAGATGATAGATGTGAATATGGACGAGGGGATGTTGGATTCGGAGGCAGCGATGGTAACATTTTTAAATTTAATTGCCTCAGAACCCGATATTGCTAAATTGCCCATTATGATTGATAGCTCCAAATGGAGCGTGATTGAGGCGGGTTTGAAGTGCGTACAAGGCAAGGCGGTGGTCAATTCTATCTCGATGAAAGAAGGCGAGGAGGATTTTATCAAAAAAGCCAATTTGGTCAAAAAATACGGAGCTGCCGTGATTGTAATGGCTTTCGATGAGCAAGGTCAAGCCGATAGCTACGAACGCCGTATTGAGATTTGCGCGCGTGCTTATAAAATCCTCACCGAAAAAGTGGGCTTCCCTGCCGAAGACATCATCTTCGACCCCAATATCCTGACCGTTGCCACGGGCATCGAGGAGCATAATAATTACGCTGTGGACTTTGTGAATGCTACTCGTTGGATAAAAGAAAACCTGCCCCACGCCAAAGTTTCGGGCGGGGTGAGCAATATTTCTTTTAGTTTCAGAGGAAATGATGTGGTACGTGAGGCGATGCACTCTGCCTTTTTGTACCGAGCCATACAAGCGGGTATGGATATGGGTATTGTGAATGCCGGGCAGTTGGCTATCTACGAAGAAATCCCCAAAGATTTGCTCGAACTTGTAGAAGATGTACTGTGGAACAAACGAGATGATGCCACCGAAAGATTGGTGTCCTTTGCCGAGCAAATTAAGGACAAAGGCGGCAAGACTCAAGAAGTGGACTTGTCGTGGCGAAACGAGCCTGTATCCAAGCGCCTTTCCTATTCGCTGATGAAAGGCATTACCGATTATATTGAAGCAGATGTAGAAGAAGCCCGTCAGCAATTTGAACGCCCGCTTCAAGTGATTGAAGGGCCTTTGATGGACGGAATGAACATCGTGGGCGACTTGTTTGGCGAAGGCAAGATGTTTTTGCCCCAAGTGGTAAAATCCGCCAGAGTAATGAAAAAAGCCGTGGCGTATTTGTTGCCTTTTATGGAAGAAGAAAAGCTAAAAAATGCAGATACATCCTCTTCCTCCGCCGGCAAAATCCTCCTTGCCACCGTAAAAGGCGACGTACACGACATCGGTAAAAATATAGTAGGTGTGGTGCTTGCTTGCAATGGCTTTGAAATCATAGACTTAGGCGTGATGGTTTCTACCCAAAAGATTTTGGAAGAAGCCAAAAAGCACCAGGTGGACATTATCGGACTTTCGGGCTTGATTACCCCCAGCTTAGACGAAATGGTGGGCGTTGCCAAAGAAATGGAGCGACAAGGCTTCAAAGTGCCTTTGCTGATTGGCGGAGCTACTACCTCCAAAGCCCATACCGCTGTAAAAATCGCCGAACATTATTCGGGGGCAGTGGTACACGTACTTGATGCCAGCCGCAGTGTGCCTGTGGCAAGCAAGCTGCTCACCAAGGAGGAAGGAGAAAGCAAAAAATTCGTAGCTGACCTCAAAGAGGAATATGTCAAAATCAAGGAGGATTTCTTGAATAGAAAATCCGACAAAAACTACATTTCGCTGGAAGAAGCTCGCAAAAACAAGGTAAAAATTGATTGGGAAAGCCAAAGCATTACCAAGCCACAGTTTTTGGGCAATAAATATTTTATTGATTACGACTTGGCTGAAATAGCCAAGTATATTGACTGGACACCCTTCTTCCAGACTTGGGAGTTGCACGGCAAATTCCCCAAAATTCTTGATGATGAAATTGTAGGCTCAGAAGCCCGAAAGCTCTACGCCGATGCCCAAGCGATGTTGGCAAAAATCATCGCCGAAAAATCCCTGCAAGCCAATGCCGTT
>DAIQNQ010000235.1:0-3166 GCA_036788275.1 Thermonemataceae bacterium | reverse complement strand
ACAATCACGAATATCCCGATAAAGAGATTGGTAAACACCAAGTTCCAACCCAAAATGGTAGAAAGGATAATGGAAGGAGCATAGATGGTGATGCCCGCGGCGAAGCCTCTTTGCAACAAAAAAATGAAGGCAGCCAGCAGGCGGGTCTTGAGGTCGAAGCGATGCTCCAAATACTCATAAGCCGTATAAACCTTGAGACGGTAATAAATCGGAATAAAAGTAATGGAAAGAATGACCAAGGCGATAGGCATGCCAAAGTAAAACTGCACAAAGCCCAAGCCCTGCTCATAAGCTTGGCCGGGTACGGACAGAAAAGTAATGGCACTCGCTTGAGTGGCCATGACCGACAGCCCGATGGTGGCCCACGATTCGTCATTACCTTTCAAGTAGCCCTCCAAACTGTTGAGGCGGCGGGTTTTCCAAACGCCATAAGCCGCAATAAAACCCAATGTACCCAAAAGTACCAGCCAGTCTATCCAATTCATACAGCTTAGTAGCGATAAGTGAGATAAAAAAGAAAAAGAATCATAGCCAATAAATTGAGCAATACTACGAAGTAGATATTGCGCCAAGAGCCGAGAATAGGAGGTTTATCTTGCATGTTTTGTTTTTATAAATCCAAAAGATTAGCCATCAGGCGATATGCTCCGGGCACACCCGCAGGCAGCTGTCTGAAAAAAGAAATACCCGTAAAAATATACTTGCCCTTGCCATGCGTGGCTACCAGCAAGCCACCTTCTTGGGGAGCTTCGCCTTGGTCTTGCCAAGAGAGCATCGGCTCGAAGGCCTTGTCCCAGCTTTCGGCAAAATAAAGGCCGCGCTCCTGCACCCAGCCCTCGAAATCGGCCTCTGTGATGCGATTAGGACCTTGCCAAAGTGGATGGCGTGGATTTAGGAGGCGTGCGGGGGCGTTTTCTTCGGTGATGCGTCCGCGTCCAAACTTAATGGGGTAGGGGGCAATGTCTTTCAGGAGCATGTCCATACTGGTATTGTACTGCACCAGCAAGCGCCCTCCCTCGGCCACATAGCGCAGCAGGTATTCGTTGGCACTGAGCAGGGCTTTTTCGGTATTGTAGGCACGGATACCTACTACGATGGCATCAAAGTCAGAAAGCTTAGTACCTGCAATAGCCTCTGCCGGAAGGACGGTGAGCTGATAGCCCATCTGGCGGAGTGCCTCGCCCACCTCGTCGCCCGCACCGGGGACATAGGCAATACGCTTGCTTTTTTTCTTCAAATCCAAGCGAATCACCTTGGCGCGCGCCTCTTTGAGCAATACCTGTGGGCTGATATGCGGATATTCTACCCATTGTACCGATTGCCCGAGTACTTGCCCTTGGCAGAGTACCTCGGCACGGAGCGTATCGCTTTGGGCTTGGGCAGGCGGATATACTTTGAAGGTGAATTTTTGAAACTGATTTTTGTATTTCATCTGAAAGGGAATCTCCGCAGGCTCTACACGCCAAGCCGAAGGCAGCGCCAAGCGCACACGGCCTTGCAGCCCTGCTTGATAAGCCTCCACACTTACTTGTATTTCTTTGGCCTGCTTGTCGGCAAATACCACCACTTCATTTTCGATACGGATACCTGCCGCCGGAAGCACCACAAAGGGGCGAAATTGCTCTCCGGCGATGCGGTCGGTGCGCTTGTAGCTGAGAGGTACTTCCAAGTCGAAGCCTTGTCCGTAGAGCAGCAGACGAAGCGTGAGGCTGATGCTGGCCTTATTGTCGGGAATGGCCAAATAGCTGGCCTCGCTTTGGTACAAATGGCGATAGGGCTTGGCCAACCAGTAGGGCTGGCTGTAAGGCAGCGCCTTGTCGGCAAGGGTATAGGAATAGGTATAATTGGTATTGGGGTTGAGAGCTTGTCGGAGCAGGCTGTCGCGCTGTGGCAAGATGATTTTGTCTAATACCAAAGGGCTTTGGCTTCGGTGAATGAGGTTGAGCTTTACTTGGATAGCTTCGCCTTGTGCCAAGCTGTAATCTTGGGCGATGGCCTCGGCGTAGATGCCTGCACAATGAAAAATGATTTTTGTTAAATCTTCTCGCTTTTGGGCAACCCAAGTTGTCTCGCTTTTTTCTAAAAGGCGATGGAGAGCCACCAAAGCCGGAAGGGACTTGTCGGGGGCTTGTGGGTCGAAATTTTTGATAATTTCGTTCATTTTATCGTCCATACTTGCCAAGGCAGGCACTCTTTGCCAAGAGTTTTCTACACCTTCCATCAGGTCTTGGCGCACTTTGTCGCCGGCCATCCATTGCAGGTATTCCCATTGGTCGCCACGGCTCAGGGCGCTGCCAAAGCCTTGGCTTTTGTGCATACTGCGGGCTTCGGCGGCAATTTCGGTCATAGATTTGCCGAGCAGCGGATTGTAAGTGCCCACATTAAGTTTGAGTACACTGCCGTCATTTTTTTGGAGCAGGGAGTCCAAGTCTTTTTGCCAGAAAGTGCCTGTGTTCCAATACAAGCTTTTGGCTTGCCAAGGCTGGAGACCTTCGGCAAAGTGCTTGGGAAAGGCTTCTTTTTGTGCACTTATCTTAAAAGCTTCTTGCGCCAGCAGGGCAGAGGCAGTATGGTGGCCGTGGCCGGCACGGGCATCAGGCGGAAAGCGTGTGATGATGACATCGGGCTGAAACTTGCGGATAATCCATACCACATCGGAGAGTACGGCCTCTTTGTTCCAGAAGCGGAAGGTCTCTTCGGCAGATTTGGAGAAGCCAAAGTCCACGGCGCGGCTGAAAAACTGTTGCCCGCCATCGAGCTGCCTCGCTTGTAGCAACTCTTGGGTGCGGAGTACGCCGATGGCCTCACCCAGCTCGGTGCCTACTAAGTTTTGGCCGCCATCGCCACGGGTGAGCGAGAGGTAGGCGGTTTCGTAAAGGCGGTCTTTGGAGAGGTAGCTGATGAGGCGGGTGTTTTCGTCGTCGGGGTGGGCGGCAATATACAAAACCTTGCCCAAGACGTTGAATTTGCGCATTTCGAGCAGAATTTCGTTGGCTGCTTTGGCGCGCACCTGCCCAAAAGAAGTAGAAGCAATAGCAATCAAGATGCCTGTAAGCAGGCATTTGCAATAAGCGTTGAGGGACATAAGTTGAAAGGCGTTTTACGTTTTCAACTCAAAAATAGGAAAATTATTGTTTTATCTTGTTCAAAAAGCATTTTTGGGGAG
>DAIQNQ010000234.1:0-3206 GCA_036788275.1 Thermonemataceae bacterium | reverse complement strand
GCTTTGCTGTATTTCTTGTGCCAAGGCCATCAAGGCTTGGCCACCTTTCATGGTTACTTTTCTGCCCAGCAAATCTTGCGACTGTATGCCCGTAGTACCTTCATAAATACTGGTAATGCGAATATCGCGGTACATTTGTTCCAATGGGAAGTCGCGGCAATAGCCATAGCCACCAAATACTTGCATGCCTTCACTCACGGCCTTGGTACCGTATTCGGCAGGGAAGGTCTTGGCAATAGGCGTGAGCAAATCTAAGAGTAGCTCGTAGCGAGCACGCTCTTCGCCTTCGGTTACGTGCATCATATCGGCATAGCGGGCGCATTCCAATACCAAAGAGAGGCCACCTTCTACCACCGATTTTTGGAAGAGCAGCATACGGCGCACATCAGGGTGATGCACGATAAGGCTCTGAGGCGTATTTTTCTGGTCTTTTTCGTCTAACCTTCTTCCTTGAGGGCGCTCCAGCGCATATTCCAAAGAAGCATAATAAGCCGCCGAAGCGATAGAAGCACCCAGCAAGCCTACGCCCAAGCGCGCTTCATTCATCATCAAAAACATGTATTTCAAGCCTTGGTTGGCCTCGCCTACCAAGTAGCCAAGGCAAGCATCTTTGTCGCCAAAGGTAAGGTGCATGGCGGGGGTGGCTTTTTGCCCCATTTTATGGTAAATACCTGCATTGTTTACATCATTGAATACAGGGTTTTCGCTGTCTATTCTGAATTTGGGTACTACAAAGAGCGAAATACCCTTGGTGCCGAGGGGTGCGCCTTCGATGCGCGCCAGCAATAGGTGAATGACGTTTTCGCTTTGGTCGTGGTCGCCAGCAGAGATAAATATCTTCTGTCCTTTGATTTTGTAGCTGCCATCGCCTACGGGCACGGCAGTGGTGCTGATATCCGACAGCGAGCTGCCCGCTTGTGGCTCTGTGAGGCACATCGTACCTTGCCAAGTACCATTGAGCATTTTGGGCAAATAGCGCTCTTTGAGGGCATCGCTGCCAAAAGTAGCAATAAGGCGTGCCGAGCCTGCACTCAGACCTGTGTACATCGTGGGGGCATTGTTGGCGGCAGCCAAAATAAAGCTGATGGCCGATTCGATGCTGTGGGGGAGCTGCATGCCTCCCTTGTCGTAGCTAAAGCTGGAGCCAATCATCCCCGATTCGCCCATAGCCTTGATATACTGCCCGATGGCGGGGTGTACAGCCACCTTGCCCTCTATCAAATTGGGCTCTTGGTGGTCCATTTCGGTATAAGTAGGATGGAGGATATTGTCGGCGATTTGCTTGGTAGCATCAAGCACCATGTCGAAGGAGTCTTTGTCGTGGTCTTTGAAATAAGGATATTCTGTAAGCTGGCTTATTTGAAATACCTCGTGGAGCAAAAACTTCAGGTTGCGAGGGCTATAATATTGTTTTGCCATACGTGTAAAATCTTTTAGGTAAAAATATATTTTGATGGATAATGAAGTATAAATGTAGATTTTTTTGCGAAAAAATGCTACTATTCAACGATTTTTTTATTCAGAATCCCACATAAAGCCTTTGAGTCACTGTTTTTGATATTTGTATATTAACAAATTGTTAAGTTAACTTTGATTTATTGTTAATATTTATCAACTTTGTAAGTTCAAACGGTTTATTTTTCACACAATCCCCCTTTTTATGCAAGATGAAGGAAATAGTAAAAAACAAAAAACTTACGGCTAAATTCGATAGAATCATCTTTTTGGCTGTCAGAATCTCTTTAGTGTTGTTTGTGGGCGTGTTAGCTGCCTTGTATTGGTTAGAATTAGACAAGATTTGGTTGGTAAACCTTATCGCTATTTCGGGCTTGAGTTGCTTTCTTTTGATGTTTTTGAAAGAAGCTACCACCGGAAAGCTTTATGCCAACAAAGCCAAAAAGCGTCGTAAGCGTTACTTTCCTTTCTGGTACGCACGCAAAAAAAGACCTGCTTCGGAAGAAGGAGGCCTGCAGTGGGAGTCGTCTTTGTAAAGAGGCAAGTTCCCGATTTTTCATTTTGGCAGATGCATTTTGGCGCATCTGCCTTTTTTATTGGTGTCCGGTGCTGCCAAAGCCGCCTTGGCCTCTTTGGCTTTCGCTGAGCTGCGCTACATTGAGCCATTCGATGCGCTCGTATTTGGCAACGACCATCTGGGCGAGCCTTTCGCCATCTTCGATGGTATAGGCTTCTTGAGAGAGGTTTACCATCCCGAGCTGTATTTCGCCTCGGTAGTCGGCATCTATCGTACCCACACAGTTGATGAGTGTAATACCTTTTTTGATAGATAGCCCGCTGCGAGGGCGTATCTGTGCCTCATAACCTTCGGGAAGTTCTATAAACAAGCCCGTAGGCACCAAGCGCCGCTCCATAGGCTGCAAGGTGATGGGCGCTTCGATATTGGCGCGCAAATCCATACCTGCTGCGCCGGCGGTGGCGTATTCGGGGTTGGGATGCTTGGATTGATTGATGATTTTGACGGAGGGATTCATGTAAAGGATTTGGCTTGGTAAGAGTGAAAAATTGCTGCAAGATACGGCACAGTGCCAAAAAAGCAAAAAGCTATTTTCATAAAACCAGAGCTTCGCGCTACCCTATTGTTCAGACATTTTGCGCAGCAATCGCCTCCTATCGAAAAGCTGCTTACCAAAAATATAAGAGCCAACGGCAAGACTAAGTAGGCTGCTTGCACCCGAAAATCCATTTTGTATTACCCAAAAGATAGCTGCTAAAAATAAGCCTAAGACCAAAACAAACATAAACCAATAAGGAAAAATACTCCGACGGCTCATATAAGCCAAGCCGATGAAGAAAGCGCCTCCTCCGGCAATGCTTAAAGCGATAGGCCAATCTTCGCTTTGAAAGATAAAGAAAAAAAGTGCTCCCACGATGGCTAAAGCTCCGACCGTTACTAAGCCCCAAAAGAACTGGTATTCGGCGTGTTCTTCAGGACTGAGCTCCAAAGGGTTGAAGCGCTCCAAATATTCCCGTAAATTTTCTTTAAAATCAGCTTCGGCATTGGTCTGCCCGCTTTTGTACTGCCGCAGTGTGTCGTAAGATTGGCGAATTTGCTCATTGGAAAGCACCCGGTAGGCCTCCAATACCTGTCTGAGGCGCTCTTGGCTTTCGGGCGAGGGGTTTACGTCGGGGTGCAGCTGGCGCACCATTTTTTTGTAGGCTTGTTTGATTTGGCTTTTGTCGGCCTGAGG
>DAIQNQ010000233.1:0-3252 GCA_036788275.1 Thermonemataceae bacterium | reverse complement strand
CCATCAAAATTGGCGCTGAGCACACGCAAGCCACCTACGAGGGCTGTCATTTCGGGAGCGGTGAGGGTCATCAGCTGGGCTCTGTCCACAAGCACTTCTTCAGGAGAAGCATTGAGTGCCCCGGCTTTGAAGTAGTTGCGGAAGCCATCAGCTTTAGGCTCCAATACTGCAAAAGAAAGAATATCTGTTTGCTCTTGGTTGGCATCGTTGCGGCCCGGCGTGAAAGGTACGGTTACATTGTGTCCGGCGTTTTGGGCAGCTTTTTCGATGGCGGCACAGCCACCCAATACAATCAGGTCGGCCATAGAAATACGCTTGTTGTTTCCGGCATTGGCATTGAAGTCTTTCTGAATATTCTCCAATGTTCTGAGCACTTTGGCCAACTGCGCAGGGTTGTTTACTTCCCAAGCGTTTTGTGGAGCAAGACGGAGACGTGCGCCATTGGCACCGCCGCGCTTGTCAGAATTGCGGAAAGTAGCTGCCGAAGCCCAAGCAGTACTTACCAACTCGGCTACAGAAAGGCCGGAGTCCAAGATAATGGCTTTGAGGCCGGCAATATCCTGCTCATTGACCAAGGTATAGTTTACTGCCGGAATAGGGTCTTGCCAAATCAACTCTTCATTGGGTACTTCAGAGCCGAGGTAGCGAGTGATAGGCCCCATGTCGCGGTGGGTCAGTTTGAACCAAGCGCGGGCGAAGGCATCAGCAAATTCTTCGGGATTTTCGTAGAAGTGGCGAGAAACTTTCTCGTACTCAGGGTCGAAGCGCAGTGCAAGATCCGTAGTAAGCATCATTGGCGCATGCTTTTTGGTAGCATCGTGTGCATCGGGTACAGTATCTACGCCTGCATTGCCTTTGGGTTTCCATTGGTGTGCGCCGGCAGGGCTTTTGGTGAGTTCCCACTCATAGCCGAAGAGGTTCTCGAAGTAGTTGTTGCTCCACTGGATAGGCGTGGTCGTCCAAGCACCTTCCAAACCACTGGTGATGGTATGCTCAGAGTGGCCTTTGCCAAAAGAGTTTTTCCAACCCATGCCCATTTCTTCGATGCTGGCTCCGCCAGGTTCTACACCTACGTATTTATCGGCATCGGCAGCTCCATGCGATTTGCCGAAAGTGTGCCCGCCAGCAATGAGTGCTACGGTTTCGTAATCGTTCATAGCCATGCGACCGAAAGTCTCACGGATATCTTTGGCAGAGGCCAAGGGGTCAGGATTGCCATTAGGGCCTTGAGGATTTACATAAATCAAGCCCATTTGTACGGCTGCGAGAGGGTTTTCCAACTCACGGTCGCCGGAGTAGCGCTTGTCTGCCAACCACTCAGCTTCAGAACCCCAGTAGATGTCCTCTTCGGGTTCCCATACGTCTTCACGACCACCGGCAAAACCGAAGGTTTTGAAGCCCATTGTTTCAAGGGCGCAGTTGCCTGCCAGAATCATTAAGTCAGCCCAAGAGATTTTATTGCCATATTTCTGCTTAACAGGCCAGAGCAAGAGGCGGGCTTTGTCGAGGTTGGCGTTGTCAGGCCAGCTGTTGAGGGGCTCGAAGCGCTGTGTACCGGCTCCGGCACCACCACGACCGTCAGAGATGCGGTAAGTACCCGCGCTGTGCCAAGCCATACGGATAAAGAAGGGGCCGTAGTGTCCGTAGTCGGCAGGCCACCAATCTTGTGAGGTGGTCATCAGTTCGTTAATATCTTTTTTGACAGCGGCCAAATCCAGAGACTTAAACTCTTCAGCGTAATTGAAACCTTTGTCCATAGGGTTGGACAGGTTGGAATGCAAGCGCAAAATATCGAGTTTGAGCTTGTTAGGCCACCAATCCTTAGTGCGCTTGCCGGCACCTGCTACCTGCGTAATTACGCCTGTGCTAAAGGGGCATTTGGCTGCGCCATTGGTGCCATTTACGGTGCTTTTTAAATTATTATGTTCCATCTCTAAATTGGGTTAAGTTTCAAATCAATACATCAAAGGTACACATATTTTTAGATAGTTTTTATTTATATAAGTTATTTTAATATAATGAAAAATTATAAAACTGGATATTCTCTGCAACATTATATCAACTGGAATGGTCGGCTACGATGCGCCACTGTCCTTTTATTTTTTTCCAGAAAAGTGTAAAATAACCTTGTAAGGAAGGATAGGTCTCGCGTTGCAAGTGCCAACGCCCAATCACAAAGGCCTGTTGGCCTGTTATCTCTGTATGCAGTATATCGAAGTGCAGTTGCCCCATTTGCGCCGGATTGGCATAAGACTTCCGGTAGTTGTCGAGGGTGGCTTGCCAGCCATAAGTGATACCACTTTTGCCGATAAACTTGAGGGAGTCGGAGCGCCAATAAGCCTCCATAAAGCCCTCCAAATCGCCTTTGTTCCAAGCCACTTCTTGGGCTTGCATGAGTTGTAGAATTGTTTTTCTATCTTTAGTTTTAGTATTTTGTGCTGAGAGGGGCAGAACATACAAGAGTAAAAGAGAAAAACAAAAGGTAAATATTTTCATTTTCAGCAACTTATGTTTTAAATTTGAATGATTTTGAAAGAATAGTTACGTATAGGAGCAATCAGCGTATTTAAAGCTACCTACTATGCTTTTAAAAGCTTAATTTAGCGATTAATATTGGATAATACTGCTCTTAAGAGCTGTATTTGTAAAAGAATATTTTTAAAACAAAATGAGACATCTATACCTCCTTGTAAGCAAGTTTTTTTGGCTTTTGATGCTTTGGCCTGCTTTTGCGCAAGCGCAGTGTCCGGCGCTGGGTACGATTACGCCCGTATCGCCAAGCTGCGTAGGAGGGAGCAACGGGCAGATACAAGTCAATCTTCAAAATGTAAGTGGTTTATACAATATCACTTTGCTGCAAGAAGTAGGCTCAGTATTGGTGCCTGTGCAGAGTTTTGCCAATCAGAGTGCCAATCCTTTTATATTCAGTGGCTTGTCGGCTTCCGACAGATACGCCGTATTTATCTCTTTTCCTTTGGGCAATCAGCCACCTCCGGGCTGCGATGCCTTTTTGGTGTCGGGGAGTGTGAATGTGGCCGACCCACCGCCCTTTGTGCCTACGGTAGGGCCTACCTTGGTAGTATGTGCCGGAAGCAGCGGGCAACTGAGTGCTTCGGGGGCGGTGTCTTATACTTGGAGTCCTGCCGATTTTTTGAGCGACCCCAATGCGGCCAATCCCATTGCCAATCCGCCTGTTACAACGACTTACACGCTTACGGCCATCAGTGCCAATGGCTGCGTGGGCACAGCCAC
>DAIQNQ010000232.1:0-3325 GCA_036788275.1 Thermonemataceae bacterium | reverse complement strand
CAAAAAATCATCCAAAACATACTTTTAAACACCCGAAGTTAGCAGCAAGTTTTGAAAAAACAAGCTTTTGCTTGAGGAAAGCGTTGGGGGGATATCATCTGATATTGAATTCTTGACACCTGCAACCCTTGCAACACCCTTTCCGTAGAAGCCCTCATCTCAAAAAAATCCCTTGCTTTTGGCCTAACTCTACATTTTTTATTTAATTTTGAACAATAGATGTCCCCACGCATCTGCTTTATCTTCAAAACAGGGAAACTGCATGATATTGAGAAAATCTCTTTTGCCGCTCTTATGGCTGCCACTTTTTGTCTTTTCTGCCACTTCTGCTTTTGCTCAAAACACCTACACACAACAAGATGATAATCTGCACTTTGCCAAGGGTATGGAGCTTTGGGAAAAGCAGAAATACGCCGCCGCTCGCGAGGCTTTTCGCAAGCAAAAAGAACAAGAACCTCAAAACCTGCTCAGCATAGAGGCCGCCTACTACGAGGCCATTGCCGCCCTCTATGCAGGGAGTACCGAAAGCCTGATGTTGGCGCAGCGCTTTGTAAACCAATATCCTGAGCACCCCAAGGCAGTACTCATATACGACGAAGTGGGCAAGTATTATTACCGACAAAAAGATTACCCCAAGGCCATCGAATACCTCGAAAAAGTGGCTACCGACCGCCTCAGTGCCGACCGCCGCCTCGAAACGCAGTTTCAGCTGGGTTATGCCTATTTTACCCAAAAGCAATACGACAAGGCCATCGGGCAGCTCGCCCCCCTCAAAAAATACAAAAATACTTATACCAATGCGGCGGCTTACTATACGGGTTATAGCTATTTTCAGAAAGAAAAATACGCCGAGGCCTTGGCCGACTTGCTCCAAGCCCGCGAAGAGACCGAGTTTCAGGCCAATGCCAACTACCTGATTACCTACATCTATTACAAGCAAAAAAACTACGACGAGGTGATTCGCTTTGGTGAAAGCCTGCCTGCCAATACGCCTGCTGATGCTTATTTGATGGTGGGCGATGCTTATTTCCAAAGGCAAAACTACGCCAAGGCGGTGATATTTTTTGATACCTACCGCAACCGAGGCGGCAAACTTAGTGGAGAAGTGGCCTACCGCGTGGCTTTGGCTTATTACGAAACTACCCAATACGACAAAGCTATTTTGGGTTTCAGGGAAGTAGCCACGGTGGGCAGCGGCAACCAAGAGATTAGTCCGCTGGCGCAAAACGCTACTTACTACTTGGGATTGAGCTACTTAAAGGTGGATAACAAAGCCTTTGCTTTAACGGCCTTCGAGCAGGCGCGCCGCGCCACACACTCCGCCGAGATTGCCCGCTATTCAGATTTCTATTTCGGAAAACTCTCCTTCGAGAATGGTCGCTTTCAAGAGGCTATCAAGGCGCTGAAAGCCTATGTGCAGGCCTATCCGCGCAGCCCCGAAGCCGCCGAGGCCAACGAACTAATTACGGAGGCTTATCTCAATGGTGATAATTATACCGAGGCCTTGGCCTATATCGAGGCTTTGGAGGTGCGCAGTACCAAGGTAAATGCGGCTTATCAAAAGCTGGCTTTTGCCAAAGGCGCACAGGAGTTCAACAGAGAGCAGTACGAAAATGCCATTCGTTCTTTTGAGAAGTCTTTGCGATTTCCGGTAGATAAAAATCTGGAAGCCAGTGCTTTGTTTTATATCGGTGAAACCTACTCCTTAGGTAAAAAATACGCCGAGGCAGAGCCTTTCTACCAAAGAGCCTTGCAAAGCAGCGGTACCGGCGAACAAAAAAACAAAGCCCTTTATGCCTTGGGCTATGCTTTCTACAACCAGAAAAAGTACAAGGAAGCCAAAGAATATTTTGAACGCTTCTTGCAGACACGTCCTACCACAAAAAACATTTTGGCTGATGCCCATTTGCGCTTGGCCGATTGCCTTTACCTGCTCAAAAGCTATGAGGAGGCGCTCCAACAATACGACCGAGCGCTGGCCGAAAAAGTAGCCGAGCCTGATTTTGCTTATTATCAAAAAGGGGTGATTTTCAGTATCCAAGGCAAGGAAAGCCAAGCCCGCACAGAGCTCGACAAGGTCATCAATGGCTTCCGCAATTCGCCTTATTATGATGATGCCCTCTTCCAAAAAGCACAAATTGATTTGGAGAAAAACCGCCATCAAGAGGCCATCGAGGGCTTTTCGCGCTTGCTCCGTGATACCCCCAAAAGCAATATCGTACCCTTTGCCTTGCTCAAAAGAGGCGTAGCTTATAACAATGCGGGCAATCAGGCCAAAGCCATAGACGATTACAAGCGTATTATCGAGGAGCATACCACCAGCAAGGCGGCCTCCAATGCCCTCTACGGCCTCCAAACGCTGATGGGTGAGGCTGGGCGCAATGATGAGTTCAATGCGCTTTTGGTAAAATACAAAAATGCCAATCCCGAAAGTAATACCTTGGAAAGCATTGAGTTTGATGCTGCCAAAGACCTTTATTTCAAGCAAAGCTATCCTAAAGCCATTCAGGCACTTACATTATTTATACAAGAGTACTCGCGCAGCGAGTATGTGTTTGATGCACGTTATTATTTGGGCGAGTCGTATTTCCGTATCAATGATTTAGACAATGCCCTCAAAACACATATACAAGTGGCCAAAGAGCAGAAAAGTAGCAGCTACAACCGCGCCTTGCAGCGTATCGCCGAAATAGAGCTTGGGCGCAGCAACTGGCGCAATGTGATTACATACAGCCGCCTGCTGGCACGCAATCCCGCCAACAAAAGGGAAGAGGTCTCGGCTTGGTCGAACCTGATGGAGGCGTATTTCCAAAACAAACAGCTTGATTCCTCGCTCTTTTTTGCCAACGAGCTTATCAACAATGGCAACAGCAATCCGGCGCGTGCCAAAGCGATGCTCTTCAAAGGCAAGGTGTCGTATCAGCGAGGCGAAAATGAGAAAGCCTTGAATGAGTTTTTGGCCACAGTCAATGCCTTCAAAGATGAAAACGGTGCCGAAGCCCAATACCTCATTGCCGAGATTCTCTACAAGCAAAAGCAGTACAAGCAGTCGCTCGACAAGCTTTTTGAGCTTACGGACGTGTTCAGAAGCTATGAGCAATGGCGCGGACGTGCTTTCTTGCTGATTGCTGACAACTACGTGGCCTTAGACGAGCGCTTTCAGGCAAGGGCTACGCTCAATTCTATCATCGAAAATGCCAAAGACCCGCAGTTGGTAGCCGAGGCCAGAGAAAAACTTAAAAAGATTAATCCTTAATTTTTTATGCACATATTCAAAGGAAATATACTGCCTTTTCTCTCTTTTTGCTTTTGTGGGCTGATAGCA
>DAIQNQ010000231.1:0-3356 GCA_036788275.1 Thermonemataceae bacterium | reverse complement strand
TATTTTGTAGAAAGCCTGTTGCCTGTGGATACCAATATTGTATTGGCGACGCTCAAAGCGCCCTATCAGGCCGAGCAGATAGCGGTACTTTTGGCAGAGGCCGGGCTGCGTGTTTCTACCTTTGGCAAAAAAGCCATTCGCATGGTTACACATCTTGATTTTTCGGAAGAAGCCCTGCAAAAGCTCTTGGTGCTGCTCCAGCACATGGCGCAACCTGCCGAGCAACAGCTATAAAAATAAAAACCTGTCTGATTTGCAGAATCTGACAGGTTTTTATGAATTTTTCAGAGCTTTATTGTGCCAAATAGCCCTCGATGCCTTTGAGCAAGTTGCGCACTTTTTGGAAGCCTTGCTGCTCCAAGAACTTCTTGGCATTGGCGCTGCGCGCGCCCGAGCGACAATGTACAATCAGCTCTTGGTCTTTGAGGTGGGCGATTTCCTCTAAGCGGGTGGGCAGCTCGCCCAAGGGGATGAGTTGGGCACCGATATTTTTTTCTTCGTATTCCCATTCTTCGCGTACATCAATGATGTGCAGTGCCTCTTGGCCTGCCAAGCGCTCTTTGAGTTCTTGGGGGGTAATATCTTCCATAAATATGCGTTTGATAAGAGAAATAAAACGATTCTTGCATGCTTTTTGTACAACAAAAATCATTAATTTGAGTTCTATTTCAAAATTATTCCCCCTTTTTTTGCATCTTTGTAGAACTACGCTTCGCAGAAAGTCTCTATTTATCTATTTCTTGTCTCTATGAAAAAGTTATTGTTTATCGTCCCTTTATTTTTACTTCTTTGGACATTCTCTTCCAACTCAAGTACCCCTTGGAGCGAAGATTTTTCCTTCTACAATCCCTTAGACACTACGGCCTCTATTAGGCCACAAGCTGTACACGAACAAAAAGCGCTGCTTATCAATACCATTTTGTCCACGGGGCACTATCGCAAACTCCCTCTCAACGACTCTGTGTCGTCGAAGGTGTTGGATAATTTTATCAATGATTTGGATGGTACCAAAATGTACTTTTTGGCTTCCGACATCAAGAGCTTCGAGAAGTTTCGTTATAAAATAGATGACGAAATTCGTCAGGAGAAAGACAACCTGAACATCGCCTACAATATCTTTAATGTGTATCTCAAAAGAGTATATGAGCGTATGGATCGCAACCAAGCACTCCTCAAAGAGAAGTTTGAATTTGGAAGCGATGAATATTATGAAACCGACCGCGAGAAAGCCCAATGGGCCAAAGACGGAAAGGAGCTTGACAAAGAGTGGCGCAAGCTCCTCAAAAGCCAAATGCTCGAAGCCAAACTCAATGGCGAAGAGATGAGTAGCATCATAGACAAGCTCCAAAAACGCTACGAACGCTACCGCAAAACAGTGGCGCAAACCAACTCCGAAGATGTATTTCAGACCTATATCAACGCCATTACTTCGGTATATGACCCACATACTTCTTACTTCTCGCCTGTGTCGGCAGAAAATTTCAACAACAGCATGAAGCGCTCGCTCGAAGGCATCGGAGCGGTGCTGAGCAATGAAAATGACTATACCGTTATCCGCTCGGTACGTGAAGGAAGCCCGGCTTTTAAGAGCAAAAAGCTTTTCAAAGGCGACCGTATCGTGGCCGTAGGCCAAGGCGATGGCAGCGAGATGGTGGATGTAGTAGGCTGGCGTTTGGACGATGTGATTCAGCTGATTCGTGGCAAACAAGGTACTATCGTGCGCCTCTCGGTATTGCCTGCCAGCGAAGGCCCTGCCGCCAAAGCCGTAGAGGTGCGTATGGTGCGTGAGAAAATAACTTTCGAGGAGCAGTCTTCTACCAAACAGATTATCGAATTTACGAAAAATAATAAGAAGTACCGTGTGGGCGTGATTGGCATTCCGGCCTTTTATATCAACTTTGAAGAGTACCGCTTGGGTAAAGCCGATTACAAAAGTACTACCAACGACGTGAAGAAAATTTTGGCAGAGCTGAAAGAGGAGCAGTTAGATGGCTTGGTGGTGGATTTGCGCTACAATGGTGGTGGCTCGCTCAAAGAAGCCATAGACCTGACCAGCCTTTTCATCAAGTCGGGGCCGGTGGTACAAGTACGCGATGCCAATGGCCGTATTAACGTGGGCGAAACCGATGATTTTGAGCAGGTTTATGATGGCTCCTTGGTAGTAATGGTGAATCGCTTCAGTGCCTCGGCCTCCGAGATTTTTGCCAGTGCCATTCAAGATTATCGCCGTGGGCTGATTGTCGGCGAAGCCACTTATGGCAAAGGTACGGTGCAAAATGTAATTGACCTTGGGCGCTATCTCACCAACTTCGGCGACAATATCGGTCAGCTCAATCTGACGCTCTCCAAATACTATCGTATTACGGGCAGTACTACCCAAAACTTAGGAGTGATACCCGATATAGAGTTGCCAAGCCCTTACAAAGGCGATGAGTACCGCGAGGTATCGCAAAAAAGCACTTTGCCTGCCGACCAAATCCGCAAGGCGCGCTTCCAAAGCTCTGACGAGATAAGTGCTGAGATACTTGCCCAACTTGAAAGCTCTTTTCAGAAAAGAAAAACACAAGATGCTGACCTGAAAAAGCTGGTAGAGGATATTCAGAAAACACGCCGCAACAGAGACAATACCAAGATTACCCTCAACGAGCAAAAACGTAAGAAAGAAAAAGAGGAGGAGAAATCCTCAAAAGTACAAATAGAAGAAGAAAATGCCGCTTTGAATGATGATGAAGGTATCGGAGAAGACAGCAGCAGTCCCAAGCTGAAGGCCGTAGAAAGCTATACGGCGCTGAAAGACCTCTATCTGAAAAATGGTGTGAGCATCACTACCGAATTGGCCGAACTGCATAAAAAAAGAAAATGAAAAGAAAGCACAAGTTGATGAAAAGCCTCTTTTATACCAAGAGGCTTTTCTTTTGTATTTGGAATGAGCATCTTTGTACTTAGCATTATCCGATACCTCTGATGAACTACCATTTCCTACTATACGGCTGGCTGATTGTGCTATGCCTATTGCCCACCAAAAATTTTGCGCAAAAAATCAATACTGATAGTTTGGAGCGTGTGTTGCCGCGCCTTGGCAATGAGCAAGAAATAGATGCTCTGCTGGCCTTGGCAGGAGCGTATTTTTATGAAAAACCGGAGGCAGCTTTCAAATACAGCCTCCAAGCCTTGCAAAAAGCCGAAAGACTGCGCTATCTGAAAGGGAAGGTAAACGCCAGAATCTTGCTGGGCGATGCTTATGTGCAGCGTGCTACGCAGGGCGATGCCGAAAAAGCTTTTGCCCAATACACACAAGCCTTGGAAATGATAGAAGGCGAGGCGCTGCCCCTCTGGGACATTCCCAAGGCCAAAGC
>DAIQNQ010000230.1:0-3357 GCA_036788275.1 Thermonemataceae bacterium | reverse complement strand
TTTTTGTTAAGAAAAAAACGTAGAACTTTTGTAAAGCCCTACATATAAAAATAGAAAAAAAGAACAATTTCTTTACGGCTCAAGCCACTCGCACGGCCAAGACTGCGCCCGGAGGCATCGTAAATATTGTCGCCACTGATACGACCAACACTCCGCCCGGAGGCATCATAGAGATAGTCGCCACTGATACGGCCAATACTGCGCCCCGAAGCATCGTAGAGGCGGTCGCCATCAATACGCCCAATGCTGCGCCCCGAAGCATCGTAAAGGCGGTCGCCGTCCACACGGCCAATACTGCGCCCGGAGGCATCATAAAAACGGTCACCGCTTACGCGGCCAATACTGCGCCCAGAAGCATCGTAGAGGTATTGGGCTTGAACAACAGCAGTACTTGCTCCTAAAAGCAATAGGAACAAACAAAATATTTTGGTTTTCATATCTAAAATTTTTTAGGATTTGACATTCTACACAACATAGTAATAAATTGGTCATAAATTTTCGACCCTTTGGGTATCCAAGCAAAAATCCGTCATTTTTCTAAAAATGACGGATTTTGAGCATTATTTGTAACTTTTCAAAAGCTTATTTAGTTGGAAATCGCCATCAGCAAGTCGGCTTGTGTAATGATATGTACCTGATTATCATCGTCGCGCACGAGCAGCGCCTTGTTATTACGATCCATCAGCGAGGAGAGTACATCAATGGTATTGTCCATTCCTACAAATTTGAAGGGTGCATCCATCACCTCTGCTACACTTTGGTCTCTTACTTCGGGGTTTTCGATGAGCATTTCAAGTATTTTGGTATCTATAATACTGCCTACGATATGCTCGCCGTCGGTAACGGGAATCTGTGAAATGCCTGCTTTGGTAAGGGTACGAATGGCATCAGCTACCTTGGTAGAATGTGGGATAGCCAAGAGCTTCGATTCGCCGTTTTTGTGGCGGATGATGTCGCGGGCAGTGGCAAACTCACGCGCTTCCAAAAAGCCATGGTTTTTCATCCAGTCGTCGTTGTAAATTTTGTTGAGGTAGCGTGTACCGTGGTCGGGCAAGATAATCACCATCACATCGTCTTCGCGCAGGTGTTCGCGGGCATATTCCAAAGCGCCGTGTACGGCAGCCCCACAAGACCAACCTATGAAGAGGCCTTCTTCGCGGGCCAAGCGGCGTGTCATCACGGCGCCATCTTTATCGGTTACTTTGATAAATTCGTCTATCAGGCTGAAATCCACATTTTTAGGCAAAATATCCTCTCCGATACCCTCGGTCATATAAGGATATATTTCGTTTTCGTCGAAAATGCCTGTTTCTTTATACTTCTTAAATACGGAGCCGTAGGTATCTATCCCAATAGATTTTACTGAAGATTTCTGCTCTTTGAGGTACTTGGCTGCTCCACAGATAGTACCGCCTGTGCCTACACCGGCAGCATAGTGGGTGATTTTCCCTTCAGTTTGCTGCCATATTTCGGGGCCGGTGGTTTCGTAATGGGCAAGCGCATTGGAAAGGTTGTCGTATTGGTTGGGGTAAAAAGAGTTGGCAATCTCTTTGTTGAGGCGCTTGGCTACCGAATAATACGAGCGGGGGTCGTCGGGGCTTACATTCGTAGGACATACCACCACCTCTGCGCCTACGGCTTTCAGAATATTGATTTTCTCCTGCGACTGCTTGTCGGACATCGTGAAGATGCACTTGTAGCCTTTGGCGATGGCGGCCAGTGCCAAGCCCATACCGGTATTGCCGGAAGTACCTTCTATGATAGTGCCACCGGGCTTTAGCAGACCTGCTTTTTCGGCATCTTCTACCATTTTGATAGCCATTCTGTCTTTTACAGAGTTGCCGGGATTGAAGTATTCTACCTTTACCAAAACAGTGCCTTTGATGCCTTTGGCTACTTTTTGAAGCTTCACCAAGGGGGTGTTGCCGATGGTTTCGATGATGGAATTGTAGTATTGCATACCAAAAATTGGGAAATGTTTATCTACAAAATTAACGAAAATATTTGCATTGTAAACAGAAATTGGGATTTATTGATAAGCCCCCAAACAATCTACCGCCGAGACAATGCTTGCTTGCCTCGGCGGTGATGTGTTTTTTGGTAAATATGATTTTGTTTTTAGATAGTAAAACCCAGCAGGGTTACATCATCTATCTGCTTTTCGGGTGCACCCCTCCAAGCCTCGAAGGTTTGTTGAAAGAATTGGCCTTGTTGGGCAAGGCTTTTGGATGCTTGCTCTTGGAGCAATTCGCGCAGGCGTTTGGAGCTAAACTTTTTGTCTTCATCGCCGCCAAATTGGTCTTGGAAGCCATCAGAATAAAGATAATACACTGTATTTTCTTCTATATCAAGGCTGTATTCGGTAAATTTGAACTGCGAGACTTTGCTTTCTCCGCCAGCCGAGAGGCCATCGCCTTTGAGTACCTCAAGTTGCCCTTTTTTGACATAGACCAAATCTTGCTTAGCACCTGCAAAGAAGAGTTTCTTACGGTTTTTATCTATCACCACCAATGCCGCATCCATACCGTCGCGGTTTTGGGTTTCGTCTTGGTTGAGCTGCTTTTGGATACCTTCGGCCAATTTTTGCAATATTTGGGCGGGCTGTTGTATCTCTTGGTCATGGACAATGTTGTTGAGCAGCGAATCGCCCACCATGCTCATCAAAGCACCGGGTACGCCGTGGCCTGTGCAGTCGGCCAAAGCCAAAAAGATTTTATGGCTGCCTTGCTCCTTTTTCTCGGCCAACCAGTAGAAATCGCCACTCACAATAGATTTGGGTGAGTAATACACAAAATGTTCTTTGAAAGCATTGCTTAGCGATTCTTTCGAGGGCAAAACAGCCCTTTGAATACGGCGTGCGTAGCGGATACTGTCTTGCACACGCTGCAAGGCATCGGCCAGTTGCTCGCCTCTTTCGGCCAGCTCTTTGGTACGCTCCTCTACTTTATGTTCGAGTTGTTCGTTGGCTTCTTGGAGTTTCTGAATCAGCTGCTCCCTTTCGTTGCGCAGGGAGTATGCTTGGAGCGCTTTTTCGATGGTAAGCTGCATCTCGCCACGGTCCCAAGGCTTGGTGATGTACTGATAGATACCGGCTCTATTGACTGCTTGGATGATGGACTCTATGTCGGAGAATCCGGTCAGAATGATGCGCACGATATCGGGGTATTCTTTCACCGTTTTTTCGAGCAGCTGCGTACCTGTCATCTCAGGCATTTTTTGGTCGGTAATGAGCAAATGAATCTTTTCCTTTTTGAGAATATCCAATGCTTCATTGCCTGAGCTGGCCAATATTACGTTGTATTCGCGTCGGAAGGCGGTTTGAAAAATACGGAGATTGGTGTCTTCGTCATCCACATA
>DAIQNQ010000229.1:2064-3392 GCA_036788275.1 Thermonemataceae bacterium | reverse complement strand
ACGGCCAGCTCTGTGGTGAGCGGCTCAATGGGCTGGAAGCACTGCTGCAAAGAGAGCATCAGCCCCAGCAAGAGTACTGAACAGATAGTTTTCCGAAACATAGGTTGTATATATTTATGCTTGACAGGTGAAAAATACAACAGAAAATTGCGCAAAAAATGGCATCAGGGCACTCCATAATAGACGAAGGGCACAAAAGAATAGATAAATTGTATTTTTTGATTAGTATAGTATTGAAAAGTAGCAAATCATTTGGGAAAAAGCAAATTTTTTTATCGGGTATTTACAGTTTTTTAGCCTTAGTTTTCGATAGTCAAAATAAAAGATTGATGAGTTGCCACAATCCAAATATTTTGATCAGCCAAAAGCTGCAATCACACAATTTTTTTAGGATATTGCCGTTGTATCACAAACCAATCCCAATCATTATAATGAGAAAATCTATATTACTCACCCTCAGCTTTTTCTTGCTAAGTATCTTGGCGACGGCGCAGACACGCCTCGTAGAGAAGGTCAGCAAAAAAGGGAAGGAAATCGTTATTCCTTACGAAAAGTACATCCTTTCTAATGGACTTACCCTCATCATCCACGAAGACAAGTCCGACCCTGTTGTACACGTGGACGTAACCTACCACGTAGGCTCTGCCCGCGAGGAAATCGGCAAGTCGGGTTTTGCCCACTTCTTTGAGCACATGATGTTCCAAGGCTCCGACAATGTGGCCGATGAGGAGCACTTCAAAATCGTAACCGAGTCGGGCGGTACACTCAATGGTACTACCAACCGCGACCGCACCAACTATTTCGAGACGATGCCCAGCAACCAGCTCGAAGTAGCCCTTTGGCTCGAAGCCGATCGTATGGGCTTTTTGTTGGATGCCGTAACCCAACAAAAATTTGAAATACAGCGTGCTACCGTGAAAAACGAGCGCGGCCAAAACTACGACAACCGCCCCTACGGCTTGGCCGGAGAGGTAACGTCCAAAAACATGTATCCTTACGGACATCCCTACTCTTGGCTTACTATCGGCTATGTAGAGGACTTAGACCGTGTGAATGTAGATGACCTCAAAAACTTCTTCTTGCGCTGGTACGGCCCCAACAATGCGGTGCTTACCGTAGGCGGCGATGTAAATACCAAGGAAGTGATTAAGCTGGTAGAAAAATACTTCGGCGCTATCCCACGTGGCCCCGAAGTAAAAAATATGCCTAAAATGCCTGCTAAGTTGGACAAAGACCGCTACGTATCTTACGAAGACAACTACATCCAGCTGCCCCTCTTGCGCTTCAACTACCCTGCTGTAGAGCGCTATCACAAAGACGAGGCTGCT
>DAIQNQ010000229.1:0-1964 GCA_036788275.1 Thermonemataceae bacterium | reverse complement strand
TCTATGTTGGCCGCTTACCAAACCTTCGCAAGCAACCCCAATATGATTGGCAGAGAGCTGAAAGCCGCACAGGCCGTAACCAAGGCTGATGTAATGCGTGTATATAACCAATACATCAAAAATAAGCCAAATGTAATCCTCAGCGTATATCCTAAAGGCAAGCCCGAACTGCGTGCCGCCGAAGACAATTACAAGGTAAATGAAGCAGGCTACAAAGCACCTGATTATGGCTATGCAGGCCTCAAATACAACAAGGCCAAAGATAGCTTTGACCGCAGCAAGCGCCCCGGCTCAGGCAAAAACCCTGTCATCAATGTACCTCCGGTATGGGAAAAAGAAATGGCCAATGGTATCAAGATAATTGGCGCTAAAAACGATGAAATCCCTACTGTTACGATGCTATTGCGCATCAATGGTGGCCACCAACTTTCGGCAAACAACCTCTCTAAGGCGGGCGTGGCCTCTCTTACGGCTTCGATGCTCAATGAAGATACCGAAAAATACAGTGCCGAAGAAATTACCAGCGAGTTGGACAAGCTCGGAAGCTCCATCAGCTTTGGTGCCAGTGGCAGCGATATGACGGTATCAGTATTTTCTTTGGTGAAAAACTTGGACAAAACCCTCGCCCTCCTCGACGAGAAGCTGTTCCGTCCGGCCTTTAATGCAGAAGACTTTGAGCGTCTCAAAAAACAGCAGCTCGAAGGTATCAAAAACCAAGCAACCCAGCCGGCAGTCATCGCCAGCAACAACTTCACAAAGTTGCTTTATGGAGAAGGTGATATTCGCACCATTCCTACTATCGGTACTACCGAAAGCGTAAGCAATATCACCCTTGATGATGTAAAAGCTTTCTACCAAATGAGCTTTGCGCCCAACGTTACGAATATCGTAGTAGTAGGCGACATCGAAGAGAAAGACGTAATGCCCAAGTTGGCTTTCTTGAATAAATGGCAGAAAAAAGAAGTTCCTAGCATCAACTTGCCTCAGGCCAAAGCCATAGACAAAACCCGCCTCTACCTGATAGACAAGCCCAAGGCGGCACAATCAGAAATCCGCATCGGTTATGTTACCAATATGCCTTATGATGCCACTGGCGACTTCTACCGCACTACCCTGATGAACTACCCTCTGGGCGGTGCTTTCAACAGCCGTATCAACCTGAATCTTCGCGAAGACAAGGGCTGGACTTACGGTGCGCGCACTACTTTTATGGGCACAAAAACCGACGGCTGGTTTATGTTTAGCTCCGGTATCAAGGCCAGTGCTACCGACAGCGCTGTGGTAGAAGTAATGAAAGAGTTGCGCCAATACCACGAAAAAGGTATTACCGATGATGAAGTAACCTTCCTCAAAAGCTCTATTGGCCAAAGCGAAGCACGCAGCTACGAAACGGGCTTCCAGAAGGCTGGTTTCTTGGCCAGAATCATCGAGTATGGTTTGGACAAAAACTATACAAGCACCCAAAATACCATCCTGAACGGCATCACCAAGCAGGAAATCAATGCCCTTACCAAAAAGCTCCTCGATACCGATAAAATGGCTATCTTGGTGGTAGGCGACAAAGCGCTGGTACAACCCGGCTTGGAACGCCTCGGCTACGAAATCGTAGAGCTGGATGTGGATGGAAAAGTGGTAGAAGCCAAAAAACTGGTAGAAGCTGAAATCCAGAAAGAGATCATCACAGAAGCTCCTAAAGAAGATAAAAAATCTAAAAAAGAGAAAAAGGCCAAAGAACCTAAAGCGCCTAAGGAGCCTAAAGCCAAAAAAGAGAAGAAAAGCAAATAAGCTCTCAACTCCTTTCTTACAAAAAGCCTTTCAGATTGCTCTGAAAGGCTTTTTTGTGGAAGCAGCTTTTTGGGGCTTGGAGATTTGAAAAAAGATGTGTAGTATTGTTATAAAGCAATGAATAGGAATGTGGCTTTAGCACACTCCCAGAAAATGAATAGGAATGTGGCTTTAGCACA
>DAIQNQ010000228.1:0-3401 GCA_036788275.1 Thermonemataceae bacterium | reverse complement strand
ATCAAAAGCCCTCGGCGCTGTTTGCGCCGAGGGCTTTTGATTTATGGTAGCCGATGTTCACACTTCAATCCTCGTCTTTGTCCCAAAAGTCCCACCCAAAGATACTCAACTCGAAGATAATGCCTGTTTGGGCTACGGGATTTTAAAGCTTTCATGAGAATAAAACAGCATAGGTGAACAAGTATAAAGAGCAGTAATTTTATCAAAATAAAATGCTGACTATCTTGTAAATACGCCATTTTTTTTTCACAAAAGCAAGCGCTTCGTCAAAAGATTTTCAGGTCTCTTCGGCAGGCTCCGGCGATGCTGCTTCCGCTTGCAGGTATTCTTCGTTATAAATTTTCAAAAGCAAAATCAGACAAGACACCAGCAAAGGCCCTACCACCAAGCCTACCAAACCGAAAGCGGGCAATCCTACAAAAATTCCCAAAAAGGTAACCAAGGGATGCACATCGCCCAGCAGCTTATTGATGTAGAGGCGAAGGAGATTGTCTATATTGGCCACCAACAAAAAGCCCCAAAGCACGATGCCCACAGCCGCCCAAGTTTGCCCCAAGGCCAGCATATACAGCGCTCCGGGTACAAAAACCAAGGCCGCTCCCACCACCGGAATAAAAGAGGCAAACATGGCCACCATACTGTACAAGAAAGGGTCGGGCACGCCAAAAATCCAAAAACTGATACCCACCAAACTGCCCTGCGCCACAGAGATAATGCCTTGGCCGAGGACGTTGTTGTAGGTAGCCATTTTGAGCTCTTTGGCAAAGGCAATGGTATTTTTGCGGGAAAAAGGCAAGTAGCGAATCAGCCAAGTTTCCATATACTTGTAGCCCGAAAACATAAAAAAGAGCAAGAAGTACATCATCACTAATTGTGTGAATATCTCCAGCAGGTTGTTGAGCAGATAAGAGAAAAATCCGAAGATTTCGTCGGAGAGCTTCTGCACCTCTTGTATCAGATTGGCGGTATCTATATATTTTGTCAGAGGAGTATTTTCGAGCATTTGGAGCATCTCCCGAAAAAGGGCTTTGTTTTGGCTGAGCAAAATTACTTTTTGAGAGACCTGATACACCACCCAGCTCAAAGGCAGTACCATTACCAAGAGAGAAAGACTCATCATCAGCAGGGCCGTCCAGCCCGCAGACCAGCCACGCCTGCGAATAAGGTAATAGTTGAGCTGCCGCAAAAGGGTATAAATGATGATGGCTCCTAAGAAAGCATTGACAAAGCCCCTGAGCATATAAACCAAAAAAGCGGTGAGAGCAATGGTAATCAGCAAAATGGCTCTTTTGCGTTGCTCGTGGGAATATTGTTGTGCAATTCTTTTCATGAAAATACTTTTTTATACCAATGTTGAAATACTATCAAAGCCCAGATGCGCGCATGTACATCTTCGGGATTGGCCGAAAAGAGCTGCTGCTTGAGCGCCCTCACGGCTTCTACATCAAAAATGCCTTGGGCGGCAATGTAGTCGTCCTGCAGCCACTCTTGTTCGATAGTGCGGCGCAGAGGCCCTCGCATCCAAGAGAGCAGCGGCACCTCAAAGCCCTGCTTGGGGCGATGGTACAGCTCTTTGGGCAGCAGGTGGCGAAAGGTGTCTTTCAAGATGCGCTTGCGGTGGGTGGCATTGATTTTATCTGAAAGCGGCAAGGAAAATACAAAGTCCACCAAGCGGTGGTCTAAGAAGGGCACACGCACCTCCAAGGCATGCGCCATAGACATGGCATCTACCTTGGTCAGCATATCGTTGGGCAGTACCATTTGCATATCGGTATAAAGCACCTCGTTGAGGTTTTCGAGTTCGTATTTGGAATCTTTGATAAAGCGAAGCAGTGTATCTTTGCGCCTATCATATATTTCCTCATCAAAGTTTTTGCGCAGCTCTTGGCTCATTAGGGCTTCTGCTTGCAGCTCTGTGGCGAAGCCCGCCCACTGCCAATAGCGCTCACGCTCGGTAAGCTGTGCCCCATTTGCAAAGCGATGCAGCTGGCGCACTTTGTTGCCGAAGCTGCTATTGCGCGATTTGGGAAGCTTTTTCCAAAGCCCCTCCAAGGCCACAACAGTACGCATAGCCAGCCCGCCTTTGCGCATTTTGTACTCGCCGTGGTGCTTGTTGTAGCCTGCAAAAAGTTCGTCGGCACCATCGCCCGAAAGGGCTACTTTTACGTGTTTGCGTGTTTTTTTGCTCAGAATATACACAGCCAGCGCCGAGGAGTCGGCAAAGGGCTCGTCTAAGCTGTGGAGCATATCGAAGAGGTGCTCGTACAAATCGTCATTCGACAAAGAAAAGACTGTATGCTCGGTATTGCATTTTTTGGCTACCAAGCGGGCATATTTGGTTTCGTCGAAGAAAGGCTCATCGCGGTAGCCGATAGAGAAAGTATGCAAATGCGGCTGCTGCCTTGCGGCCAAGGCCACAACCACCGAAGAGTCTATGCCCCCACTCAGGAAAGCACCCAAGGGCACATCGGCCACCAAGCGCTGCTGCACGGCATCGTCTAAGAGGGCTTCTAATTGCTTTTGGCGGGCGCTGTAACTCTGGCTTTGGACGATATTGGGATAGTTTTCGAGGTAGTGATTGTCTATCTGATAGTATTTTTCTATGTGCAAGTCGCCTTTTTGGAGCAAGGCACAATGGCCGGGCAGCAGCTTTTGCACGCCTTTGAGCATACTGTCGGGGGCGGTGGTATAGTTGAGTTGGAGGTATTGGAAGAGGCTCACGGTATCGAGCTGCTTTTCGATGCCATATTGCAGGAGCGATTTCAGCTCCGAGGCGAAGAGCAGCTTGTCTTCGTCTATATAATACCAAAGCGGCTTGATGCCCATACGGTCGCGCGCCAGAAAGAGGCTTTGGGCTTCTTTGTCGTAAATACAAAAGGCAAAAAAGCCATTGAGTTTTTGGAGGCAAGCCTTGCCCTCGCGCATGTAGAGGCGCAGCAGCACTTCGGTATCCGACTCGGTGGCAAACTGCTCTCCGGCCTGCTCCAATTGCGCCCGAAGGCTGCGGTAATTAAAGATTTCGCCATTAAATACGATCCAATAGCGCTCGGCGGCATCGCTCATCGGCTGGTGGGCGGCGGGCGAGGTGTCTATAATCGCCAAGCGACGATGCCCCAAGCCTACGAAGTGGTCGTTGTAGAGCCTGCCTGCATCGGGGCCTCGGTGCGCCAAGGCCTCGGTAGCATTGGAGAGATTGATCATGGCAAAGCGCCCTATCTCATTGAAGGCCATTAATCCGGTGATTCCGCACATAGTTGTATTTTTTGATGAGCTATCGAAGCCGCAGCGACTTCTTTGGGCTCAAATGTAAAAAATATTCAAAAGAAGCGGTAAAAATCGCCCACAAAAATCTCTCGAAGAAGATGCCATGAAAGCCGCTAAAATTTCAAATAAGAAATTGC
>DAIQNQ010000227.1:0-3474 GCA_036788275.1 Thermonemataceae bacterium | reverse complement strand
TATATCAACAAAAAAGGACAAGAGTATTGGGAAGATTAATGCCATTTTGATTTGTACATTGCGTAAAATATCTTCCCAAACGATGTCTTTTGAAAATGAATAGAGGCGGACTTTTTCCGTCGGTGATTGAACGATATAGAGCGCCACAGGCTTCGCTGAATGCGAAGCCTGTGGCTTTTTCTCCAATACCTTCCGAAGCTGAAACTTCAGGCTATTTGTCTTTTAGGTAGCTACGAAGCTCCAGCTTCGTAGCCAATAGCCCCTATCAATCCCCCCAACCTACTCCTCCAGCAGCTGCGTGCGTACTTTTTGCAGTTCAGCTCTTTGGGCATCGCTTACTTGAGGGTAGCGAAGGTCTAATTTTTTGAATTGCCTGTATATAATAGAGGCGATGGCCAAGCGTGTAAACCACTTGTTGTCGGCAGGAACAACAAACCAAGGCGCTTGCTCGGTAGAGGTTTGGGCGATGGCCTCGGCATAAACCTCTTGATAACGCTCCCAATGTTGTCGCTCTTGGATGTCGGAAAGCGAAAACTTCCAGTTTTTGGAAGAATTATCAATACGTTCCAGAAAACGCTCTTTTTGCTCATCTTTGGAAAGATGCAGAAAAAACTTGAAAACAAGCGTACCGTTTTCCACCAAATTCTTCTCGAAACGGCGTATTTGCTTGAAACGGCGCTGCCAAAAGGCATCGTCTATTTTCTCCAGGCTGTCAATACCCGGAATATTCTCTTTGAGGATATAATGTGGGTGTACCCGTGTTACGAGTACATTTTCATAATGCGAGCGGTTGTGAATGGCAATTTCGCCTCTGGCGGGCAGGGCCTGCATGTGGCGCCATAGGTAATTGTGGTCGAGTTCGTGGCTGCTGGGTGCTTTGAAGCTATATACTTTTACACCTTGCGGATTGACACCCGACATAATATGTTTGACGGCACCGTCTTTTCCGGCAGCATCCATGGCTTGGAGGATAATCAACACACTGTAGCGGTTGTCGGCATAAAGCATATCTTGCAGCTCTGCCAGATGTTTGCGCCCTTGTTCGAGGAGGTTTTCTGCCTCTTTTTTGTCGAGTTCGTTGCCTTGGTAGCTGGTAGCGTAGTTTTTTAGATTGAGCTTTTCTAAGCCGGAAGGTATCAAAAAGTCATTTACGGCAATCAAGTTTTCGTCGGAAAGCATAGGTAAATAAGGTTTTAGAGAATATTCAATTATCAGGGTTTTGATAAAGATAAGAAAAAAATGGGAAAGTCTGTTTGCAACATGCATCTCTTGGATGTTTGGTACAAGCTGTCTCTGAAATCTTTTCTCAATTTTCTCTAAAATTTTCTATCTTTTCCTTGTACAAGCGCTCAGAAAGTCGTAGCTTTATTCAAATACGATGCTATGAGTCCTGAAATTCTCATTCAAAAAATACTTTCTACCTCCCAAGCCTCTTCCATTTTTCATCGGGCACATTTCCGCAAAGATTACGTCCGTATTTTGAAAATGCTGCACCCTGATATTTGTCCGCATCCGCAAGCCAGCGAAGCTTTGGCCAAGGTACACCTTTGGAAGGAAAAGATGGAAGGGGGGATTTCCGACGATGCAGGGCACATCCACATGGCCGATGCACATACCTTTGTCATAAAAGGCCAAAAGGAGCTTTTACAACACTCTTTGGAGCAATACCAAGCCCTTATGCAGCTAAAAGATGAGGCCTCGCTGCATTTTAGGCGCTATTTGCCTGAGGCGATGTATTGGGAGGGAGATGATTTGCACGTACGTACCAAAGAGCAAGCCATGAGTTTGCACGAGCTGCGGCTACCGGAGCAGCATGTTACTTGGCTTACCAGCCGCATGCTGGAATTTACAGCTTGGCTGCATCAAAGCGGCTATGTACATGCTGCGCTGCTTCCCGAAAGCCTCGCCGTAGTGCCTGAAACACACGGAATTGTATGCCTTACTTTTTATCACATGCGCCACAAAAATAGTATGTTGCGCACGCTATCGGGGCGCTATGCACATTGGTATCCGCCCGATGTATTTAATGAAAAGCGGGCGCTGCCTTCCATAGACCTAAGCTTGCTCCAAAAAACAGCCCTTTATGTGTTAGGAGACCCTTCGGGAAGTGGCGTAAAGCTCAAAAAAGATTGTAATGAAGCATTTATAGATTTTCTTATTCAGAGCCACGACGAAGCTTATACTACCTTCGACCGCTACCGCAAACTCTTGGAAAGCCTCTTCGGAAAACCCCGTTTTTATCCCTTAGAACTGCCTTCTTTGTTTTAGACCCATATTAAACCAAGATTAAAGTGATTTTCTAGATTTTTCTGCTTAATTTTTAATGATTTAATTGCCTTTATTACCAAAACACCACTTTTATTTGAGTATAAATACATGTATGTACAATGCTCTTCGGGGCGCAAACCTAATTTTTTATGGGATATACCAGTTGGTCGAATGATGCTTACAGCAAGCTCAAAAATAGTCGCACCGGAAAGTCGGTCAATGATATTTTTGTAAACAACAGCAAAGGAGAAATCTCTGACAGGATGTCGCCTTTTGGCATTAAATTTCGTGAAAGTCGCGATTCAGAAGCACACCCTGAGTCGCTTTCTATCGGAGTTTTTCTGGACGTAACAGGCAGCATGGGGCGTATCCCTGAGATTCTGGTACGCGAGAAATTGGGCTCTTTGATGAATACCCTGATTGCCCACGGTGTAGAGCACCCCCAAATTTTATTTGGGGCTATCGGCGACCACATCTCTGACCGCTATCCACTGCAAGTGGGTCAGTTTGAGAGCGGCACCGACGAGCTGGACAAGTGGCTCACTGAAATCTATATAGAAGGTGGTGGCGGCGGACAATCTATGGAGTCTTATACCTTGGCTTGGCTTTTTGCTTCGCGGCATACTTCTATTGATTGCTTTGAGAAAAGAAAGCAAAAGGGCTTCCTCTTTACCATTGGCGATGAGGCCGCTTGGGACAGCCTCCAAGCCGACCGCCTCAAAAATCTGATGGGATACGCGCAGACCGACACGGTAAGCGACCGCGAACTGCTCGAAGAGGCGCAGCGCAGCTACCACGTCTTCCATATCCACATCAACGAAGCTTCTTACAAAGACAGCCCCGTGGTGTTGGGCTATTGGCGCAGTATTTTGGGCGAAAGGCTGATAATTCTTGAAGATTACAATGCCATTGCCGAAACCATTGCTACCACTGTGGCCGTGATTCACGGAGTGGATCTCAAGCAAGTGCTCAATAGTTTTGATGATAAAACCGCCAAAACAGTAGGCGATGCCTTGGTGCAAATCAAAAAAGACGATGCTTCCAAGACGGGGCAAGACGGCGTAATCCGCCTCTAAGCGAGGTTGCCGAACAAAGCATATCCGAAGGGCTTGCAAGCTGTTTTGGATATGCTTTTTTATTTGGTATTAATAAAGTGAAAAACCAAATAGAAGATATTTTATGTGAAATAAAGCTAAAGTATTTATT
>DAIQNQ010000226.1:0-3536 GCA_036788275.1 Thermonemataceae bacterium | reverse complement strand
CTTGGGCGGGCGACTTCTTCGATGGTGTCGGCTCCGTAGTCAGGTCTTTGCTCATTTGGAAGCCCATCACCAAAATATCATCTACTTGTACCTGTGTACCCATCCAAGATTGCAAAGACTCTTGTAGCAAAGCTTGCTGCTTTTCGGGACTTTCTTGGTGAATCTTCAGCAGCAGCTCGTTCATACGTCTGCGCATAAATTTCTTTCCGGCAGCACCTCCAAACTGGTCTTTGTAGCCATCGGTAAGCAGGTAGAAATGTGTGTCTTCGTGCAGCGGGATGATATGGTGATGAAAGGCCACGCGCTCGCTGTTGTGCCACAGCCCACCTATCGAAAAGCCATCGGCAGCTACTTCAAAAAGTCGCCCATTCTGGATATACACCAGCGGGATACGCGCGCCGGCATACTCTATCCATCGGCGGCGCTTGTGAATACAGCACACGGCGATTTCCATACCATCATTGCGCTTGCTTTCGGGCTGGTGCAAGGCTTGGATAATGCCCTGATGCAAATGTTGCAAAATAGCGCTGGTGTGTATAATACCTTTGATATTGACAATCTCATTGAGCAAGTTATTGCCAATGAGCGACATAAAAGCCCCCGGCACGCCATGCCCTGTACAGTCGGCTATGGCAATAATGAGCTTGTCGCCGCTTTCGGCAAACCAATAAAAATCTCCCGACACAATATCTTTGGGCTGAAAGAACACAAAAGACTGCGGCAAATAGGCATGCAAGGTACCGAGCTGCGGCAAAGTAGCTTCTTGAATGCGCTTGGCGTATTCGATACTGGCCAAGATACTGCGGTTTTTCTCGATGATTTCGGCACTGCGCAGCTGCACCAAGGCATCTAAAGCTGCATTTTGCTTTTTGATATTGCGGATGCGCCACGAGTAAAACCACACCACCAAAGCAAAGAAAAGCAGCGGTATGGAAAAATAAAACCAGAGCGTTTCGTAAAAAGCAGGCACTATCTCGAAGGCAATGGCATCGCCCTCTTCGTTCCAGAGGCCGTCGTTATTGGAGGCCATCACCCTAAAAGTATATTTTCCGGCGGTCAAGTTGGTATATACTGCTTGCCTTTCGCTCCCCGCCTCTACCCAGTCTTTATCAAAGCCTTCGAGCTTGTACCTAAAGCGCACTTTGGCAGGTGCCAGCAAGCTCAATCCACTATATGCAAAATTGAGTCGGCGTACCTCCGAGGCGATTTGTATTTTTTGACGGCCTTCTACGGGTTTGCCATCAGCCAAAAAGCTATGAATATCCACAGGAGGGCGAATCAGGTTCAGCGGAATGGCATTGGGATTGATACGCACCAAAGCACCATTGGTAGGAATCCACACCGAGCCATCAGCAGCCAAGAGCGAGTGCGCCGCTCCGGTACAATCATCACTTTTCATGCCGTCATCTTTGTCGTAAAGCATCCACTCTATATTGGCAGAGCGCTGGAGTGCGTAGTCATTGAGCGCCTTCTTCTTTACCATCATCACCCCCTTGCTGGTGGGCAACCATACATTTCCTTGGCGGTCTTCGATAAAGTCGAAGGGGCTGTCGTTGGGCAAGCCTTGCTCCGAAGAATAATTCGTGATATTTTCCTTTTCGATACGTGTGATACCGCCATTGCTCACCACCCACACCACACCTTGGGCATCGTGATGAGTATTAAAAATCAAATTACTCTCTAAGCCTTCTTTGAGACCAATTGTCCTGATTTTGCCTTCAGGACTTACTACATTGAGTCCTCCGTCGTTGGTACCCACCCACATATTGCCTTGTGAGTCGCATTGGAGCGACATAATAAAATTAGAGGCAAGGCCTGTGCGGGTGTTCAGCACTTCTATTTTTCCCTCAGAATTTATTTTGCAGATACCGCCCCAACGCGTACCCACCCATATATTGCCTTGCAAGTCTTCTTTTGCTACCCTCACGGCATTGTCAGACAAGCCTTCTTTGGTAGTGTAGAGGCGCTCTGAGCCATCAGGAGTAATACAAATCAGGCCATTGAAAGTACAAATCCACACATTGCCGCGGCTATCTTTGAAGATATTAAAAATTCGGACTTCCGAAGCTTTGTTTTTCAGCTTATATTCTCGCACGCGTCCCTCTTTGAGGATATTGATTTTGCCATTATTGCTGCCCACCCAGTATTCTTGAGGGCGCACCTCGGCAATAGAGCCAATGGCTGCGCTCGAAAGGCCGTCTTCATTGGTATAGTTGATAAACTTGCCTTCTTTGAGGCGAAACAAGCCACTGCGATAGGTGGCAATCCACAGGCTGCCTTCCGGGTCGAGACAGAGGTCGGTAATATTATTGATAGTGCTTTGCTGCTCGTATTGGTGTTGCTCCCAAGCATTGTTCAATACATTGAGCCGATACAAACCCGAGGAGCTGCCTACCCAGAGGCTTCCGGCGGGGTCTTCTACCACACGGTGGATGATTTTCCCTACAAAGTTTTCGATAGGAACAAAGCGTTCTCCCTGCAACAAGCACAGGCCATTGGTAGTACCCACCCAGAGGCGCTTTTGGCTGTCTTCAAACACCGACAGCACACTGTTGGTGGGCAAGCCTTCTGTTTTCTGAAAGGTTTTCCACTGCTTCCTATCATAACATACCAGCCCGTTGCCGTCGGTGGGCAGCCATACTTTGCCGCTCTTGTCTGCATAGATGTTGTAGATGCCCACCCCATCAAAATTAGGATAAGCCACAGGCCGCAGCGAGTCTTGGGCAGGCCAATACCAATACAGCCCTTGTTGGCGTGTACCGAGCCAAAGCATACCATCGGGGGCTTCATATACGGTGCTCAAGGGCAGATGCGCCAAGCCATAATGCCGGAATTTTCCTTCCGCAAAGCCCATCAAACCGCTGCTTTGGCTGCTCACCCACACTTGGCTTTTGCCTTCGTAGAGGGCTGAGATAACGTTGTTTTTAAGAAAGGGCAGGTTTTTTTTGTTATGCACCTTGAACTGTACACCGTCAAATTTTACCAAGCCATCAAATCCGGCCAACCACAAATAGCCGCGGCGGCTGTGGAGCAGCTTGGAAATATTGCTCGAAGGCAGCTGGTCTTCGGTAGTCCAGTTTTGTACGATATACTGCGTAATTTTCAGCTGAGGGTCGAAAAAAGGCTTTTGCGCTGCCTGTTGTTGCGCCCACAGCTTTCCGAAACCCAGCATCATCAAAATCCAAAAAATACGCATAAATCAATTATTTTTGTAGAAAATAGGCTACAATTTGCTGATAAGATACTAAAAATATCGCCAGCACAGCCACAAAAATCCCTATTTTATTTCGCGGAAGCAAGCGCTCCTTAAAAATCAGCACCGCCAATACCGAAGAAATCACTATCACGGCAATATTAAAATTAGGATATACCAAGGCGCCGTCGTTGTTGAAGGCTGCCAGAGATTTTAACAGAAAATATACCGAAAAATAATTGACCACTCCCAGCAGTCCGCCACCTATCCAATGCTCTTTGCGCAGGGGTATTTTCTTCCAAAACATCACGATACTCCCCAGCAGAAGTGCTACCGAAAAGAT
>DAIQNQ010000225.1:0-3674 GCA_036788275.1 Thermonemataceae bacterium | reverse complement strand
CCACCCTCTCCACACACACGCACAAAAAAGCCCCAAAATGATGAATTTTGGGGCTTTTTTTATTACTATACTTCCCTAAAACTCCGCATTGTTCGGAGTGCGGGGGAAGGGGATTACATCGCGGATGTTGGTCATGCCTGTTACAAACATAATGAGGCGCTCGAAGCCCAAGCCAAAGCCGCTGTGATACACCGTGCCGAAGCGGCGCGTGTCCAAGTACCACCACATTTCTTCGGCAGGAATGTGCATCTCTTCCATACGGCGCTGCAGCTTGTCGAGTTCCTCTTCGCGCTGCGAGCCGCCTATCATTTCGCCGATACCGGGGAAGAGCACGTCCATGGCGCGCACGGTTTTGTTGTCTTCATTGAGCTTCATATAAAAAGCCTTGATGTCTTTGGGGTAATCGGTCAGAATCACAGGCTTTTTGAAGTGTTTTTCTACCAGATAGCGCTCGTGCTCCGACTGCAAATCTATGCCCCAAGCCACTTCATACTGAAACTTCTTCTTTTTATGGGCAGGCGATTGGAGCAAAATCTCGATGGCCTCGGTATAGCTCAGGCGCTCAAAGGCATTGTCTAATACAAAGCGGAGCTTTTCGAGCAGAGGCATCGGGCTGCGCTCTTCCTGCTTTTTATCTTTTTCTTCTTCGAGGAGGCGCTGCTCCAAGAAGGCCAAGTCGTCGGCACAGTGCGTCAGGGCGTATCGAATCACGTACTTCATAAAATCCTCTGCCAAATCCATATTGTCGCGAATATCGTGAAAGGCCATTTCCGGCTCTATCATCCAGAATTCGGCCACGTGGCGGGTGGTATTGGAGTTTTCGGCACGGAAGGTAGGCCCGAAGGTATAAACTTTGCCCAAGCCCAAGGCCAGCAATTCGCCTTCGAGCTGCCCCGATACGGTGAGGTTGGTCGCCTTTCCGAAGAAATCCTGCGCATAGTCTATGCTACCATCTTCTTTGAGAGGTGGATTTTTAGGGTCGAGGGTGCTTACGCGAAACATCTGTCCGGCACCTTCGGCATCGGAGGCCGTGATAATCGGCGTATTGACATAAAAAAAGCCGTGGTCGTTGAAATACTGATGAATGGCAAAGGCCAAGGCATGCCTCACCCTGAATACCGCTCCGAAAGTGGCCGTGCGGGCACGCAGGTGCGCATTTTCACGTATAAACTCCAAGCTGTGCTTTTTGGGTTGTAGCGGATAGGCCTCCGGGTCGGCCTTGCCATAGAGGATAAGTTCAGAGGCCTGCACTTCTACCTGCTGCCCTTGTCCGGCAGAGGCCACGAGCTTGCCCTTTACGCCTACGCAAGCACCCGTGCTAATGTCCTTGAGGCTCTCTTCGGGAATCTGCGCAAAGTCTATCACGATTTGTATCACTTGCGGCGTAGAGCCATCGTTGAGGGTCAGAAAAGCCACGTGCTTGTTGCCACGGCGATTGCGCACCCAGCCCTGCACCCATACTTCTTGTTCTTTTGCTTCACTTGCCAGTATTGCTTTGATGTTGGTCTTGCTCATAGAGGGAGGTTTTGTCTTTTGCGACAAAGTTAAAATTTTTTACAAAAAATGGCTTTTTTTTGCGCAAATTATCTCGTTCTTTGCAAGCGTATTTGCATTATTCTTGCGAAGTACAGAGGCAGTTTTCTTCCGGCTATGACCATTCTCGACCGATACATTCTTCGTAAATTTTTGCTCACCTTCGTTTTCGTGGTGATCATCTTTCTGTCTATTGTGGTAGTGATTGACATTATTGAAAAAATAGAGTTTTACAATAGAATGACCGTGCCCAACAAGCTCTGGCTCATCATCAACGACTATTACCTCAACTTTATTCCCTTCATTACCAATGCCGTAAGCCCGCTTTTGGTATTTATCACCACGGTATTCGTAACCTCGCAGATGGCCTCTCGCACCGAGATTGTGGCCATTCTGAGCAGCGGCGTGAGTTTTCCTCGTTTTTTGGTGCCTTATTGGATTGGCTCTACCTTTTTGGCTATCATTACCTTTTATCTCATCGGCTGGGTCATTCCCGATGCCAACAAGGTGCGCGTGGACTTTGAAATCACTTATACCAACTCCCGCTACCACTTCGACCAGCGCAATGTACACATCAAAGTAGCCCCCAAAACCTACGCCTACATGGAGAGCTACGACAACCAGTCGAATATCGGCTATAAGTTTACCTTGGAGCTGATAGAAGACAACCTGCTGAAAGAAAAGCTCACCGCGCCGCGCATCGTGTGGGATACCAGCGTACAAAAATGGCGCATAGATGAATTCAGCCTGCGCAAGATTAACGGCTTGAAAGAAGAGATAAGCCGCGGAGGCCGCATAGATACCACCCTCAGGCTCAGTCCCCAAGACTTCCAGAGCAAAAATATGTTTGAACAAAAGCTGACCCTGCCCGAACTCGAAGAGCACATCCGCCTCTTGCGCGAGCGTGGCGCAGAGGGCATACAGCTCTTTTTGATAGAAAAATACTCTCGCTTTACCTATCCTTTTGCTATCATTATCCTTACGATGATTGGCGTAATCGTATCGGCGCGCAAGAGCCGGCGCGGTATTGGCGCACAAATCGCGCTGGGCTTTGCTTTGGCTTTTGTGTATATTTTGTTTTTCTTTATGAGCAAGGCCATTGCGCTGGGAGGCACAGTGCCACCCATCTTGGCCGTATGGCTGCCCAATGTGGTGTTTACCAGCGTTGGATTTATTTTATACAAAGCGATTCCCAAATAAACATTATGCAATTACCTACCTTCAAAGATTACCTGCAACTGCACTTTGTGGTGCTGATATGGGGCTTTACCGCCATTTTGGGAGAGCTTATCAGCATTCCTTCCGTGGAATTGGTCTTTTGGCGCACGCTCATCGCCGCAGCGGGCGTTTTTGCGCTTATCAAGTTGCGCCAGCGAGATATTCCCTACGCCGAGCCGCGCGAGCTGCTCAAAATGCTCCTTACGGGAGGACTGATTGCCGCGCATTGGATTTTGTTTTTTGCCGCAGCGCGCATCTCTACCGTGTCTATTTGCTTAGTAGGTATGGCCACTTGCTCACTCTGGACGAGTCTTTTGGAGCCTATTTTCCACAAGCGCAAGGTGCGCCCCTTAGAGATTTTCATCGGGCTGGTCATTATTGCCGGGCTGTATCAGGTATTTGCTTCAGAGTTTAGCTATGCTTTGGGCTTGGTATTGGCCATTTTATCGGCCATGTTGGGTGCACTCTTCAGTATTATGAACTCCAAATTGGTGCGCAAGCACGCCCCCCTGCATATCACTTTGTACGAGATGGTAGGTGCTTTTGGTAGTACGGTGCTTTTCTTGCCCTTCTACTACTTTTATTTTGCCGAAGGCCAAACACTTCGCTTGGCTGCCAGCCCCAGCGATTGGCTCTACATCGGGATTTTGGCCTTGGTATGTACCGTGTATGCTTATGCCAAAGGCGTACAGCTCATGCGTAAGTTTACGCCCTTTGCCGTAAACCTTACCGTCAATTTAGAACCGGTATATGGTATCGTGCTGGCTTATTTTATTTTTGGGGAAAAGGAAAAAATGTCTGCCGACTTTTACTTGGGTGCTTCCATCATCTTGTTGGCGGTGCTCTTGTATCCCGTTTTGGACAAATGGCTCAAAAATCGCCATAAAAACCAAGATACCGAAAGCCAGCTGGCCGCCAGCAGC
>DAIQNQ010000224.1:0-3743 GCA_036788275.1 Thermonemataceae bacterium | reverse complement strand
TTAATAAAATTTCCTACAAAAACTCAAGATAAAAGCTGATACACCGCCCAAGCCGATACGTAGGCCAGCGTGGTCATGTAGCCCAATTGTAAGAGCGGGTATTTCCAACCCTTAGTTTCTTTATACACCACGGCCAAGGTACTCATACACTGCATCGCGAAGGCATAAAACACGAGCAGCGAGCAGCCCAAGGCCAAAGTAAACATTGGTGCGCCTGTTTCGGGGTGCTTCTCTTGTGCCAAGCGCTCTTTTACGGTGAGTACCTCGTCGCTGCCAATGCTATAAATGGTGGAGACCGTACCCACAAATACCTCGCGGGCAGCAAAAGAAGTAATGAGCGCGATGCCAATTTTCCAATCATAACCCAAAGGACGGATAGCAGGCTCAATGAAGTGCCCCACCACACCGGCATAAGACTTTTCGAGCTGTACAGAGGCAACTTTACCTTGCAAGGCTTCTTCGTCCAAATGGGCGTGGGCTTGGGCAGCTTCCTCAGCAATACGTTCCATACTTCCGTAAGGACTGTAACTGGCCATTACCCAGAGTACTATCGAAATAGCCACAATCACCTTTCCGGCTTCCCATACAAAAGATTTCACTTTCTCCAATACACTCAAACCCACATTGCCCCAACGAGGCGCTTTGTAGGTAGGCATTTCTACAATAAAAAAGCTTTTTTCTTTACTTTTGAGCACATATTTCAATACCAAAGCCACCACTAAGGCCATCAGCAAGCCCAAGAAATACAAACCCAAGAGCGCCAGCCCTTGTACATTGAACCAGCCCCAACGAGCTTCTTCGGGGATAATCAGGGCAATCATAATCGTATAAATAGGCAGACGCGCCGAGCAGCTCATCAGTGGTGTGATGAGAATGGTAATCAGACGCTCCTTCCATTGGTCTATGTTGCGGGTAGCCATAATGGCCGGAATGGCACAAGCCACCCCCGAAATGAGCGGTACTACACTTTTGCCATTGAGGCCGAAGCGACGCATCACCTTGTCCATCATCACCATTACCCGCACCATATAGCCTGTTTCTTCAAGTATGGCAATGAAAGCAAAGAGAATGGCAATTTGTGGGATAAAAACCAGCACCCCTCCTATCCCTGCCAGTACACCATCGGTGAGCAGACTGATGAGAGCACTCTCAGGAAATTGCTCTTGCAAAAAGGTATTGAGCGCGGCGATGCCCCCGTCTATCAAATCCATAGGATATTGCGCCCAAGTAAAAATTGCTTGAAACATCAAAAGAAGCACTCCTACAAATATCGGGTAGCCCGCGAGTGGGTGCAGCAGCAGACGGTCGAGCCGCCGACTAAAATGCTGCCAGCGGCCTGCCTGTGCGCTGTCTTTTTGGAGGCCTTCTGCCAGCACTTGGTCTATGAGCTGATAGCGCTCTAGGGTTTCTTGGCGCTGTGCGTGGGTACTGCTGAAAGTATGTTTGAGTAAAAGTGTTTGTATTTGGTTCTTTTGAGCTTCACTCAAAAAGCGCAGCTTCTCAAAATGGTGCGCCACCAGCAAAGCAGGGTACACATGCGGCAGTGCATTTACCTCTTGGAGCGCTGTATGAAGTGCTTTGGGCAGCAGGTCTTCGGCCTCCCAAGCAAGTGTAGGTATAGGAACAGAAGCCTCCAAAAGGGTTTTGAGCTGCTCCAGGCCCTCGCCCTTGCGAGCATTGGTACTTACTATGGGGCAGCCGAGCGAAGCTTCCAAATGCTTTAGGTCGAAGCGCAGGCCGGCCTCTTCGGCAATATCCATCATATTGAGCAACAATATGGTGGGCAAGCCCAGGTCGCGCACTTCCATAAAAAGCAACAAATGGCGCTTGAGATTGCTGGCATCAGCCACCACTACAAGTGCATCGGGGCGCTCTTGCGGCTGCAAAAGGGTATTGAGCACCAAATCCTCATCTAAAGATTTGGGATGCAGACTGTAAGTGCCGGGCAAGTCGAGGATTTCCACTTTTTTGCCGGAGGGCAGCTTGCAGAAGCCTGTTTTCATCTCTACGGTTACGCCGGGGAAGTTGCCTACCCGCTGGTTCAGTCCTGTAAGTTGATTGAAGAGTGAGGTCTTGCCCGCGTTGGGGTTTCCTATTAATGCGATTTTCATCAGATCATAAAGTATTTAAGCAATCAACTCAACCAGTATATTTTCGGCATCGCGGCGGCGGAGGGCAAGCATATAGTCTCCTACAAGCACACAGATAGGGTCGCCCAAGGGAGCTGTGTGCAGCAATGCGATGGATGCCTGAGGCAGGCAGCCCATTTCGAGAAGTTTGAGGGAGATTTCTTCATCCAAAAAGGAATGTATGCGTGCTGTTTCTCCTTTACGAAGCTGTGCCAAGGTTTTTTGTGTCATTGTGTTGATGTGCTTGTAGATTGCCTCGGCGCTTTTGCCAACCGAGGGGCTTGTAATGGAACAAAAAATACAGTGCAAATATACACTAAAAACTATTGGGTTTTTAACGCTCCTTCGTCCAAAGAGCCGAAGGTCGGCGAAGCCAAGGGTTTGGGGTTTGTAAAGGCTTTTTCTACAAAACCACTTTGGCTCAGGTATAACTTGATACAAATGGAGAACGTTTCAGCAGCTACTTAGATTTTTTTAAAACATTTTGACGTGAAAAATGCTTTCTTCTATCAAACAAAAAGGGAGTTTCGTGAAAAATTTATGTTGCTTATCTCTTTTTATCCTAAATTTGTAAGTATTTTAATGCAAAGCGCACACTATGATGAGCCATGTACTAATTGTGGACGACGACAGTATTTCGAGGAAGGTATTAATGAAGTTTTTGGAGCCGCTGGGTTATACCCAAATACTGACGGCATCTGATGGAAAAACAGCCATTGAAATTGCCAAAAACAATGAGGTGGAGCTTATCTTTCAAGACATCAATTTGGAAGGCGAGCTGGATGGTGTAGATACTTCGCGCCTGATGCAAGAGCATTGCCAAGCGCCTGTGGTTTTTATCACGGCCAACCTCCGCCAAGACGTGCAAGACAAGGTGTTTGGGGTAAAAAATGAAGGCTTCTTGCTGAAGCCCTTCACCCAAGAGATTGTTACGCAGTTTATCAAAAATATCGAAAGAAAACGTCGCAGAGGGCTTTTATAAGCCCTTTTGCTATTTTATCTCAATCTGGATACCTGCTGCAGCCGGATTGCGCTCTTGCCGCAGGCGAATGCGGTAGCCTCTTCGGCTTTGCCATTCCCATACGCCCGCTTCGGAGAGTGCCGCTGCGCCGTACTTTTGGTCGAAGAAGGTTTTGAACTGCTCGGTGAGCGAGGCAATATCTTTGTAAAAAATATCAATCAAAATAGTTTTCAGGTGTTTTTCGCTGTCAAACTCATAGCGAATATCAGCCATCTCTTCTTTGCCCAAATCAATGGTATAGATTACATAGGAGGCTGCTTGGAGGCTGTCTTCGAGGAGTTCGGCACGCTCGTAGTCTTGGACAAGGCTCAGGCTATCGCCTATCTCGAAGCCTCGGAGAGCACCTTGCTCTTTGAGCATGATTTTCTGCACAATCGGCGCATGGTCTTTTAGTACCACGGGGGCATCGGCCCAAGCCTCCTGCGTAGGGCTTGTATTATTTTTTTCTGCCTCTTGGCTTTCGCAAGCGGCCAGTGCCAAGCTCAGGCACAAAAAGACGAGGTACAGGTGTTTCATAGGATTTTTCTTGCAAAGGTAGTGCTTTCTTGGAGGCTATTCAAATGCTTTTTTTGAAAGCTTGGAGATGTAAAAAA
>DAIQNQ010000223.1:0-3784 GCA_036788275.1 Thermonemataceae bacterium | reverse complement strand
AAAGCCTTGGTTGTGAGGCAAAAAAATACCTGATACAGCAGAGATGCCCTATCACTCATCAGGCTTTTTAATAAAACCATCAACCGTCCGCCCGCCATATTTCCACGAATCTTCTCGTTCCTTTTTAAGTACGGTCTCAAAGTTGTCATTGGGGGTAAAATTCTCCTCTGATTTTTGGACTAATTCAGTCAGTTTCTTCAGGGCTTTCTGTTTGTCGCTGTTGCCAATTTTGGCCTTTTCAACCGAATTTTGCAGCGTTTTGATGGTCTCATCATATACCTTGGTAGGTACGGGAAAAGGCCTGCCGCCTTTGCCACCGTGCGCAAAAGCAAAGCGGGCGGGGTCTGAGAAGCGTGAAGGCGTGCCATGAATTACCTCACTCACCAAGGCCAAGGATTGCAGGGTTCTTGGTCCGAGTCCTTTGAGCAACAGCAACTCTTCAAAATTCTGCGTTTCCATTTCTTGTGCCAGCCACAAAACGCTGCCCAATCGCTTCAAGTCCACATCTTTGGCTTTGATGTCGCAATAGGTAGGCAGGGTCATGTGTCGGATTTCTTCCAACATTTTTTCGGGATTTTCTTGGGCGATGCTCAGGATAGAGGCTTGTGTGGGTTTGGCTTGCTTATCTACCAAGTTCAGTATTTCACCCTGAAAATCGCCACAAATCGCCGTATGCGGCTCTTCTACGAAGGAGCTCAGGCTGTCCGAATTCCAATGATAACGCCTTGCTTTAGACGTTTCCGTTTGCATACCCTGCTGCACCACCGACCAATCAGCCTCCTTGCTCACCACAAAATAGTGCATATAGACCTGAAAGCCATCTTGGATGACCGTGCTGTCCACTTTTGCAGTAAGTCGGCTGATTCTTGCCAATTCATGGCCATTGATGCCCGTTTTGTCGCCAACGGCTACCAACTCATTAGGGGTTTGCAAAGAGTCTTTGCCCTTGCCGCCACATACATAAAGCCCCAGTTCTTGGGCATGTGGACTGAGAGATTTCTTCAGGGCGCTCATCACGGCGGTTGTTACGCCCGAAGAGTTCCAATCCATACCAATCACCGCTCCGAAGCTTTGAAACCAAAAAGGGTCTGAAAGCCTTCGCAAAAATTCTTGTTTGCCGTATTCCAGAATGATAGATTCTACAATAGGCAGGCTGAGTTGGGTCATTCTGTCGAACAACCAAGAAGGGATACTGCCGCCCATCAGGGCTAAATCTGCTGAACCGGAACGTTTCATAGCTTTAGGATTTTAGGCATCAAGGGCTTCTTTAAAAAACATAGCAAAAGGCAGAGAGGCTTGGTAAAGCGCCATTACCTTGTCGGCAAAATCGGCTTGGGTCATTGCCTCGGCGGGCATTTCTGTCATGGCCAAAAAAGAGGTATTATAAAGCAAGGCTTGCGTGGCAGCGGCCTCTTTCAGGTCTTCTGGGAGGCGCTTTATTTTATCACCTTGTATTGCTCCAAAAGCCTTTTTGAAGCTTTGGTTTTCGGTAATTTCGGCAAGGGCTTCGCCATTGTAGGCAATGTGCTGGCGCACTTCGTAGAGCTCTTGTTTTTCGAGATTTTTCAGGCCGCTAGCTACCACAATTTTTTCAGGCCCTAAGTTGATGTACAGGCCGGGGCAGGGATTGGCCTTTTTGCCCATTTTAGAAATTACCGCCGACATTTCAGTTTTGTAGGGCGATTTGTCGGCACTGAATCGTACATCTTTGTTGATGCGAAAGATGGCATCTTTGGGCTCAATCATAATTTCGGGCGTAAGCTCATGGATTTCGGCGATTATTTGCTGAACAAAGGCTTCAAAAGGTTTCTTTACTTCTTTTTCATAGCGCTTTTTGTTGGTATTGAACCAGTCGCTGTGGTTGTTTTGGGCGAGTTCTTTGAAAAACGAGATGTAGGCTTCTGTAAACATATTGTTGGAATTTTGAATGAAAGAAAGCAAAGGCCTTGCATACGAAGGGCAAGGCCGATTGTACCTATTTGTTCATTTTGTACCCTTTGGCCAAAGCCCTTGAAGAGGCCTCGTCGCGCTTAGGGTCGTATTCTATGCCAAAGCCTGTAACCATTCTGTTGGCAAAACCAAAAAGTGCACATACGAATACGATGTCTTCGTAGTGCTTTTCGGAGTAGCCCAAATCCAAAAACTCGCTGATGTCTTCTTCGCTGACACGGTTAGCGATTACCTTGTCGGCCATCGCATAAATGGGCTTTAAGTCTTCGGAAGGCACATCTACCAAGTTGCGAACTTCCTCACCTCCAATGGCCAAGGCCGTTTCGAGATGCCCCAGATGGCAAAAAGAGCAGCCAAACTGCTTGGAAACATAAGCTCCCAGCAGCTCTCTTGTGAGGGGACTAAAAGCACTTTCGGGGTGCATTACTTCGTGGGCAAGGTTCAGGAAGGCATCGAATACAAGGGGCTTTCTTTTGGCAATGGCAAACATGCCAAAGCGCTTGGCATCTTGAGAGAGCTGTGTTTTTTTGAGTTCCATACTCTAAAAAATTAAAAGTGTAAATGAATCAGACAATGCCCTGCGCAGGTACATTTCTATAACTGAACTACATTCATTTATGTTTTAAATTTTTTTAGAATATTTGCTTAAGCCCTCAAAGAGCTGGTAATAAGTCCAATGTAAGACTCAAAAAAGTCGTCGGGGCTTTTATGAAGCTGTGTGCGGAGCTGTCCTGATTTTACGCTGATGAGCTGTATCACGCCCACCACCGTACCCCAGAGCAAGAACGAAAACTCGTGTGCGTCAAGGTCGGTACGAATATGCCGCTCGGCTTGGCCTTTGGTGAGAATTTCTACCACAAAATTGGTAATGTCTCTACTTGCTTGCAGCAACTCTTCAGGTTCTTCAAGCCCTGCATTGCTCTCGTAAAAAGAGACCAACTCGTGATAGAATAAATGTTCTTTGTAAAATTTGAAATACGCACCGAGTAGCAGCCGAATTTGCTCCAAGGCATTTTCGCTTTGGGCAGTGCTCGCCTTAAACTTTTCTAGTAAAATCTCTCTCGACTTGATAGTAAGATGCGCGATGATGTCTTCTTTTTTGGGAAAATAAAGATAAATTGTGCCTACGGCCAGCTTTACCTTTTTGGCTACTCCCGCAATGCTCAAATGCTCCAATCCCTGCTCTCGAATAATTTGCTCGGCAGCCTCTAAGATATGCTGCTTCCGCAGGTCTTTTGCCTTATCATCTCTTGCTCTTAGCATCTTTATTTTTTGTTTTTTGCGCGTCCTTCCAAGCCAACAAGTAGCGTACTGCCAGCGATTTTTGCTCGCCCCAGCCTTCGGCAATGGCCTTCATGTGCGCTTTGAGCTTTTGTTTGGGGTCTAATCCATACAAGGTGGCCATTATTTGCTTCAGATGAAAATCATCGGCAGGAAAAATATCCGGTCTTTGGAGGGTATAGAGAAGAATCATATCTATTGTCCAAGGGCCAATCCCTTTGATGGTGGACAGCCGCACCCGTACTTCAGCATCGTTCAGGTTTTGCCAATCAGGCTTATTTTTGTCAAAAAAATCAAGCACTTCCAACACCGTTTCGTATTTGCTCTGCGAGAGCTTGGCCTTGTCGAAGGCTTTTTCTTCAAATTGTTCAAAGTTATCAGGCGAAAGCAGGGTGATATCGGCACTTTGGAGCATTTTTTCAAATACTTTTTTGGTGCTTCGGTAGTGAATCTGCTGCTCCAATACGCAGCTCATCAAGTCGTGAAAAACATTGCCACTGCTCTGAATATACGGTTCGGGAAGTTCTTGGATGATAGAGGCCAGCTTTTCATC
>DAIQNQ010000222.1:0-3786 GCA_036788275.1 Thermonemataceae bacterium | reverse complement strand
GCGCGACCAAGGCAGGCACGTGGTATGTGCCATTGTTACGCAGGAATTTCTCGATTTTTCTAAAAGTCGAGGCAATGACCTCATCACGCCAAGGCCTGAATACGACTTCCCCGGCCTCCAAGCCGGCGACAAATGGTGCTTGTGTGCCCTGCGTTGGAAAGAGGCCTTGGAAGCGGGCTGTGCGCCCCCAATCGTATTGGCTGCTACCCACGAAAAAGCCTTGGAATATATCTCCCTAAACGATTTAAAAAACCATGCAAGCGCATAATTTTCCTGTATTAGAATACTCCTACTGCTCGCTGCCCGATAAGTTTTATAGTTTGGTAGCACCGGAGCCTCTGACCAAGCCCGAAATAGTCTTGTTTAATAGCGCGCTGGCCGAAACGTTAGGCCTGCAATTCCCCAAAGCGGAGGATTTGATTGATTTCTTCTGGAGTCCATCAGTAAGCAACACTTCTTTTGCCCAAGCTTATGCAGGGCACCAATTTGGGCATTTTACCAAGCTCGGCGATGGCAGGGCCATTATCGTGGGCGAGGGCACGGGCAGCTCCTACGGGCGCTTCGATATACAGCTCAAAGGCGCAGGCATTACGCCCTACTCGCGCCGTGGCGATGGCAAAGCTACGCTCAAAGCCATGCTTCGCGAATACCTCATCAGCGAGGCGATGCAAGGCCTCGGTATTGCCAGCTCCCGCAGCTTGGCGGTCATCAAAACGGGCACACAAGTGCATCGAGAAAGTGTACAAGAAGGCGCGGTATTGGTGCGTATTATGCAAAGCCATCTTCGCATTGGCACTTTTGAATATGCCCGTCAATACGGTACAGAGGAAGATTTGAAAGCCCTGACAGATTATACCTTGGCGCGCCTCTTTCCGACACTTGCCCAAAGCGAAAATCCTGCTTTGGCTTTGCTGGAAAAAGTCATTGAATTGCAAATAAATTTGATTGCCGATTGGATGCGCGTAGGTTTTATCCACGGCGTAATGAATACCGACAATGTGGCCATTAGCGGCGAAACCTTCGACTATGGCCCTTGTGCCTTTATGAATGTCTATCACCCTGCCACGGTATTTAGCTCCATTGACAGCCAAGGACGCTATGCTTTCGGCAACCAAGCCCGTATCATCAAATGGAATATCACAAGGCTGGCAGAGGCTTTGTTGCCCCTGATGCACACAGACATAGACGAGGCTGTGCAAATTGCCCAAGCGGCACTCGATGCCTTTGATGCCCGCTGGAAAGCACAATACTATGCTACCATGCTCAAAAAAATAGGCTTGGAAGGCCAAAACAATGAATTATATACATTGATAGACAGCCTCTTTGCGCTGATGCTCTCTCAAAAAATGGATTATACCGATACTTTTATAAGCCTGCTCCAAGAAAAAAGTCTGGGCGATGCTGCACACGAGGCACAAGCTTGGGTAGAAAAATGGAAAAGTCTTGTAGAAAGCACCACGGACTGGCCTACTGCCCAAAAGCGTATGCAAGAGAGCAATCCGCTGCTTATTCCACGCAATCATCTTGTAGAACAAGCCCTTGCAGATGCCGTAGAGGGTGATTTTGCCTTGTTTACACAATTGCTCCAAGCACTCCAAGAACCCTACAAGCCTTCGGCAGCAGAAGCTTTGAGAACAGCTCCACCCGAAGATTTCGAGCAGTACTACCAAACCTTCTGCGGTACTTGAGTACGGGCTTTAGTAAGCTTTTTGTACAAAATACAAAGCGGCCATCCGAAACGCTACAAAAAATCCGCAAATCCATAATGCCAAGGCCTTGGGCTGAAGTGTGTATATATTGATTAACAAACGAAAAGGGCTGTCGGCATCTAAAAGTACATTGAGCAAGCCTTGGAGCGCCTCTTCTCCGGCAGTAGCGCCTTGGCTGCTCGTAAGCCAAGCCACATACATACTACTCACCAAAAAAAGCAATATAGCAGCCAGTACCAAATAGGCAAAGGCCGAGAATACACGGTCGGCACCCTTCGCCAATTTCAGGGCTTGGGCATCTTGAGGCTGCTCCTTGCGCTGCTTCAAACGCAGGCGCACACTCCACCAAAGCCCCGCTGCGGTAAGCCCCAAGGCCAAGCCCCACGAAAGTAGCGGCAGCCCAGAGGGCAAGAGATTTATCAATAAGGCGCTGAGCAGCAGCCAAGCAAGCAAATCGTGCAGTATTTTTCTCCAGAGCATCGCTAAGATTTTGAGATAGTTATACTTATATTTATTGCTTGTAAAAATACCTCTAAAAGGCTACATTTTCCTAAAAATCTTGGTAAATTTCCATTCCTTCACCAAATACAGCCTGCATGCTTTATTTTTTGCTCAAGCAACTCATTCGCCTTTCCTTGCGTGTTTTTTTTCGCCAAATACAAGTACACCACCCGGAGCGCTTGCAAGCCCAAGGGCCGTTGCTCATTGTGGCCAATCACCCGAATACCTTTATGGACCCGCTCATTGTGGCGGCTTTGTTACCACAGAAGGTGCATTTTTTGGCCAATGGAGGTATTTTCAAAAATCGCCTTCTGCGCAAGCTTTGGACTTTGTTTCAGATGATTCCTATTTACAGAAAGGTGGACTTGCCGGAGGGAGCCAGCCCCTCGGAGGTAAACAAGCGTACTTTTGGCAAATGTTTCGAGAAATTGGCCGAAGAAGCCAGCATCTTGATTTTCCCCGAAGGCACGAGCATCGTGGAGCGCCGCTTGCGCGAAATCAAAACGGGTACGGCGCGTATCGCCTTGGGTGCGCTGGAGGGACAAGCTGCCGATTTTGACGTACAAATTCTGCCCATTGGCCTCAACTATGCCGATGCCACACGCTTTCGTAGCGAGGTGTTTGTGGCCGTGGGCAAACCGATTTCAGCAAGGCAGTATTTTGCCCAATTCCAAGAAAAACCCATCGAAGCCGCCCAAAACCTTACCAAGGCTATCGAGGTGCAGCTCCGCCGCTTGGTAATAGACACCCAAGATGCCCAAGAGGAACAATTGGTGCTGAATATCGAAAAAATCTACAAAAATGAGCTTTTCAGGAAGCTCCACGTGCCCCTTGACCAAAAAGTAAGCGCCTTTCGCTTGAGCAAAAATTTGGTAGAGGCAGTGCGTGTCTTCTCGGCCAAAGCCCCCGAAGAAAGTGCCCGACAGGCTGCCGAAATACAGGATTATCTCGACCAACTGGCCGCTAAAGGCCTCTCCGACGAGTTGCTGGCCAGTTCTCAAGCCGACAAAAATCTGCTGCGCGATACGCTGCGCATTCTTGTAGCACTTTTTTGGGGCTTTCCGCTCTATCTGTATGGCCTGCTCAACAACTACCTGCCTTATATACTTCCCTCGAAAGTAGCCAACCTGATTACCAAAGACGAGGCCTACCGAGCGCCCATTATGATGAGTACGGGGATTTTCACTTTCGGCATTTTCTACGGCTTGCAAAACTACTGGGCGTGGAGCTATTGGGCTTGGCCTTATGCCTTGCTTTATACGCTCAGCCTACCACTAAGTGCTTTTTTTACGATGTACTATTGGGGTTTCCTCCAAAAAACAAGGGGCTATTGGCGCTTGATAGGCCTTTTTTACAAAGATGCACCCTCGGTAGCACAGCTCATCGCCCGCCGCCAGCAAATCCTCCAAAACTTAGAAAATGCTCGTCAGGTATATGCACAAGAAGGGGGAATCCGGTAAGGAGTTGAGGGGGTGTGATTTTAAAAGTTTAATCCTGCCAATCTCAAAATCAAGCAAATTCCGATAAAGTATTGTCTGTATCAGGATTTTGAGGATGAAAGGATGAACAGGATTAG
>DAIQNQ010000221.1:0-3817 GCA_036788275.1 Thermonemataceae bacterium | reverse complement strand
ACGAACTCAAAGCCAGCTTCACAGAAGACGAGCTTTTTAATGCCCATATCTTCCCCGATTTGGAGATAGATTTGGCCGAAATTTTTGCAGACTAAAACATACAATAAAACCTCTGCTTTAGAAGGGCTTCTAAGCTGATAATCACACAAAAAATCGCTTATATTTTTTGCATTCCTTCATAAAATCGTAACTTATCAAAGATTTTATGATTTGACCATCTATGCCGCTTCTCGAAGACCTCCTCGCCACACAACAACTCCTCAGCAAAGAGTTTCCTGAGGTGCAGCTCGTAAGCAATGACTATGAAGCTCTTTTGGAGTTGCTTGCGCTGCGCATCGAGTACCTCAGCCAACACCATTTTGAAGGCCTCCTCCAAGCCATGTACCGTATGGATGTGCGCGAAGAGGATTTTCAAAAGGCTTTGGGCGATAGCCAAGCTTTGGCCAAGTTAGTATTGCAAAGAGCTTTGCAGAAAGTAGAAAGTCGGAAGCGGTACAGCAGCGAATAATTTTCTTTTGACAATCAAAAATAGCCAAACTTCAATTTTGAAAACACTATGCTCGAAGAAGAAAAAATCATCAGTACGCGCCAAAAAGCCCTACGCATCAACTTGGATGCACCGCTCTATGGCTCTTTTGCCGAAATAGGCGCCGGACAAGAAGTAGCCGCCATCTTCTTTAAGGCCGGGGCTGCCTCCGGTACTATTGCCAAAACGATGTCGGCCTATGATATGACTTTCAGCGATGCCATCTACGGCAAAGAAGAAAGTGGGCGCTACGTATGCGAGCCGCGCCTCATGAAAATGCTCGAAAAAGAATACAACTTGCTGGAAGTACGCCTCAGTGAAAAGCGGGGCGCTACGTCGCACTTTTTTGCCTTTGCTGATACCGTTACCACCATCAATTTTGCCAAAACCTCGCAAGGCCACGGCTGGATGGGCTTGCGCTTTCAGCTCTCGCCCCAAAGCCCACCCAACGATGCCATTATCCACGTGCGCATGCACGACCGTGAGGCCATAGACCAACAGCACGCCTTGGGGATTTTGGGTGTAAATCTAATTTATGCCTGCTTCTACTTGCATCACGATGCCGAAAAATTTGTGCTTTCGCTCTTTGACAATCTCTCTCGCGAGCGTATCGAAATAGATATGATTCGCCTCGAAGGCCCCAACTTCCAACACATAGACAACCGCCTGCTTTCCCTAAAATTAGTAAAGTTTGGCCTTACTGATGCGGCTATCTTCAACCCTCAAGGCCACATGCTCCAAGCCAGCGAAGTTCTTTATAAAAAGAATATCTTGGTACTGCGCGGGCGCTTTCGCCCCACTACTTTGGTCAATATGGACATGCTGGCTTCCGGCTTGGAGGAGTTTCTGGAAACGATTCCCGCCGAGGAACAGGCGCAAACATTGGTGCTTACAGAGCTTACTCTCAACGACCTCCGCAGCGATAGCGAGCATATAGATTTTCAGGATTTTCTCTCCAGAGCCGAAATCCTCTGCTCTTTGGGGCTGAACGTGATGGTGTCGAACTACCACGAGTACCATCGCTTGGTGGGCTACCTCTCGCAGCAAACTCGCAAAAAGATAGGGATTGTGATGGGTATGGGCAGCCTCGAAAATATTTGCCAAGAAAAACATTATACCGACCTGAAGGGCGGCGTGCTGGAAGCTTTCAGTCGTCTGTTTATCAACGACCTTCATCTCTACGTGTATCCTTACCAAAAGCCTGATGGCAACTTGCAGCAGGTAGCCAATTTTAGACTTTCGCCACATCTGCAAGATTTACTAAAGTTTTTGGTGTTCAATGGCAAGATTACCGATATTCAAAAGTACAATCCTGATATATTACATATTTATTCCGACAAAGTGCTGGCCAAAATACAGTCCGGCGACCCTACTTGGGAAGCGGAAGTACCGCCGGAAGTAAGCGAAAAAATCAAATCAGACCGTCTTTTCGGATACAATGGCTAAGCCTTAGGGTTTCTGAACAGTGCCTGCAAAGAGAATCTCTTGGGTGGCCAAATGCTCTATCACAAAGATAAAGGGGCGGTCGGCTTGGAACACAAAGGGCATTTCGGGCTGTACGTCCATCCTGCTGCTGGTAGGCTCCATCACCACAGCGGTAGCAGCGGCGGCCTCAGTGCCCTGTTCTTCTACTTTGATTTTGGCTTGGTGAATCACCTCCGAAATACGCAAGGTGCTCTGTGCTGTGATGTGAGGGAATTGGGCGGCATCGCCGAAGGCTGTGCGCATGCCCATTTCGCGGAGGCTCTTTACGAGGCTGTATTTACTCTCAAATTCAAACTTGGGCAGGCTGAGTTCTACTTTCTGCATTTGGGCACTTTTTTTCAGCTTTGTCCAAAGGGCTGCATCAAGCTTGTCCATGAGTCCGGGCAAGTCTTTGTTGGCCGGCAGTATCACCCACATCACTATTTCTTTGCCTTTGTAGGGCAGCGCCACGATGCTATGCCCCTCGGCCACACCTGCCTGAAAATGGCTGCGTTGGTGCATCATGGCTACCTTGAGCGAGGGCGCACCTGCCGGAAAGAAATCTTGCGGATAGGTACGACGCTTGTCGAAATCTTTTTCCCATTCGGCCTTCAGATAAATGGTATTGGTAAGTACCAATTGGGTTTCGCTTTTGATTACCCCTTGCGGCAGCAGGTCTTTGATGAGCTTGTTGGTTTTGTCTTCTACGAAGCGATTGATACGCTGGCGTGCCTGCTCCGGCTTGCGGCGAAAGTCGAGGCTTTGTACTTCGGCAACATAGGATTTTTTGGCGATTTGCTGATAGCTATCCAAAAGGCGCAGCGATTGCTCCACCCAGAGGGTATTGGTGGTATTGATGCGGAGATGCTTCATTTCCCCGAAATTTTTTTGCTGTTGTGCCATTTCGGCGCGGCGTTGCGTAGGGTCTTTGGGCAGGCGCAGGGTATGCAGCATCTCTTGGAGCGTGAAGCCTTCTGCTCCTTCGGCGCAAAGGCTCAGGATAGTACGAATACTGTAAGGCGAAGTACAAGCATTGGCCGTTTGTGCCTTGGGCAATTGGCGCAATAGCTGAAAGGTAAAGTCGGATTGCTCTTGTGCGGCAGTTCCGCTAAAAATAAATATGGCACAGAAAAATGCAAAAAAAGCAGTTGTATGAGGCATAGTCGGTAATTTTGGTTTTCTCAACCTTGCCAAAGATAGTGCCACTTACTTGGGCAAGATACCCTCTTGGGAGAGGCTCTCTTCCAAAATCACAAAAAAAGTATTGACCAATGCCTCGCGATGTAGATTTTGGTATTTCTCCAGCAAATTACCTTTTTGAAAGACCATCTGCAAAGTACCTGTGGCCATTGCCCAAAGGCATTTAGAGACCACCTTGGGGTCGAGTCCCTTTTTGATAGTACCATCGGCCAAGCCTGTTTCGATACACTCTACCAGCACTTGGTCTAAGTGCAGCATTTCTTTTTCGAGTTTTTCGCTGAGGGCAAAGTCGCTGCCCGATACAAAATAGGAGATAAATTTATAGTAATGCGGGTATTTTTCGGCAAAATCAAAATAAGCCCTTCCCAGCGCCCGCACTTTGTCCACGCCTTTGGGCTGCGCATCAGCGGCTTGGCGAAGCATCTCTTGCAAAATGGTATTGCCTCTTTGGCTGATGGCAAAGAAAAGCTCATCTTTGCTTTTGAAATATACATAAACCGTAGCCTTGCTGAACTGCACCTGCCGCGTTACATCGTCCATCGTAGCACCGTAGATGCCCTTCTCAAAAAATACCTTTTCGGCAGCATCAATAATGGCATTGCGCTTTTCGATTTTGGCCAAAGCCCT
>DAIQNQ010000220.1:0-3821 GCA_036788275.1 Thermonemataceae bacterium | reverse complement strand
GTATTTTCTTCCAAAACATCACGATACTCCCCAGCAGAAGTGCTACCGAAAAGATAACTACCGGCAGCAGCGCTTGTAATGTAGCGCTGTGTAAATGATAGATGTTGAGATAGTTGAGCGCGGTATCTATCAGACCACTCATCACAAAAACCGCAGTGAGCAAAATCAGCCCCTGCTTGTTGCTCAGGCCTTGACCCGGTAGGTTTTTCTGGCGGTTGGAGGTGAGAAATATCGCAAAAAACACACATAAAAAGCCCAAGAGGTTCCAGAAATTTACCGCCGCCCAGCTTTCAGGATGAAACAGCAGCCAACTGAAAAGTACGGGTATCAACAACGAGATTTTGGTGGCAATCGAAGAAGCCGCTACGCTCACTTGCTGTGCTGCCAAGCTCATCAGATAAAAAGTACTGATAAACATCACTCCCAAGCCCAAAGCCATCGTTAGCCAAGGCGTTTGCCAAGAAAGCTCCTCCAATACCCGAAGCTCGCTGCCCAAAAAAAGCAATCCGGTGATTACACAAACCAAATAATTGACAATAATGGCCGGAAAGGTAGTAATACGAAAATGAGAAAAAGCCTTGAAAAGCAAGAAAATGCTACTGGTGCACAATACGCCCAGAATGAAATAGAGCATTGGGTATCAAAATGTAAAATGAAGTGCCTTTTTGAAAGACCAAAAGTACAGAAAAATTTAGAGATGCTCCTGCATTTTTGTACGAGAATCTCACAGTGAGTGCTTTTTTTTCATCTCAAAATCAGATAGCTTTGCTTTCAGCATTTTTCTTTGTCTATGCTACACCTGCTGCCTTTGTTGGAGGCCGAAGCCCTCGACTCGCTTCATTTTCCTGCTTTTTTGTTCAACCAGCCTGCCCATGTCCACCTGCAAGGAGGCGAGGCTTGGGTGGCTGAATGGCGCAAAGGGCAGCGTACAGAGGCAAGGTTGCTGTTTTTTCGCGAGGGCAAAGCCCTCCACAGCCCCCTGCGTGCGCCTTTTGGCAGTGTGGAGATGCGCCAAGGATTGTCTTATGCTTCTTTGTATGCCTTTTTGGAGGCTTTCGAGGGCTTCTGCCGCCAAGAGGGTTTTCAGAGCCTGCGCTTGGTGCATTATCCGCTTGGCTATGTGCCCGAAGCTGCCACGCTCGTGCAGGCACTCTGGGCCTTGAGCTACCAAACAGCCTGCATAGACCTTTGCCAGCACTTGCCCATATCCACACAAAGCTTTGCCGACGGCCTATACGCCTCAGAAAAACGCCGCCTGCGCAAGTGTACAGCAGCAGGTTTTGTATTTGAAGAATGGAAAAAGCCCGATTTGGAACAAATATATGCTTTTGTGCGTGCCTGCCGCCTGCGCAAGGGTTTTCCGATTTCGATGTCGGAAGAGGCCTTCCAAAAGCTTTGGCAGCATTTTCCGGAGGCGCATCGGGTATTTTGTGTAAAAGATGGCACACAAATAGCTGCCCTGAGCGTTACCATCGAGGTAAATACACAGATTCTATACAACTTCTACCCTGCCGACCATCCCGACTACCTGGGCTTTAGTCCCACAGTACTTTTGATGCAAGGGATTTATGAATTTGCTCAGAAAAATAAATTTAATTTATTAGATTTAGGAATCTCTACCGAGCAAGGCCGCCCCAACCAAGGCCTCATACGCTTCAAAGAGTGCTTAGGAGCAAAGCCAAGCCTGAAATATACTTTTTTGAAAACTTTTTAACAGCGTATCTATGAACATCAATGCACGCGAATTTATCCAAATATGGCAAAAATTTAGTGAGGATATTGCCAAACAGGAAGAACTCAACGTAAAGATTCACGAATGGCGCGAGGTGATTGTAGGCAATGTAGCGCTTAATGACTACCCCTTGGCCGATTATATCCGCAAAAATTTCCAACGACTCTCGCGCCACGTGAGCGGCTACAATGGCGTAGCGCTAAGTATGACTGCGCAGGGCAATTTTTCCAAGATAAATACGCTGGGTAGCGAGCAAAAGCACCAAAAAGAAGCCTTTACGCCGGTAGGATTGGATATTTTGTTGGAACACGAAGAAGAACTCGACAAGAGCTTCGAGCAAATGCAAAAGTTAGTAAACCGCAAGGCCAAACTCAAAGTCCTCATCACCTATCACTTGCCCTCTACCGAAGATTTGAAAGCACGCATCGCCGAAAACTTCCAGAAGATTATCCAGCAGGCCAATGATGTCTTTCCCGAAAACCCTGCAACCGAGTACTTGTTGATTATCGGGCAGCCTGAAGGTGAAAAGATGCTCTGGTTTTTCTACGTATATCAGCTCCAAAGCAGTGTGTTTTATACCAAATATCAACCTATTGCTTAGTTGTTGCCATGTCTTTTTTACTACTTTCTCTGCTTTTTTGTCATTTTTTGGCTGATTTTACCCCCCTTTCTACCTCTTGGATGCTCCAAGCCAAGTTGGTGGGCAGGCCTTGGTGGCCAATTATGGCACATGCCGCCGTGCATGGATTGCTGATGGGTTTGGTATTGTTGTTTTTTACGAATCCTTTGCAAGCACTCTCGCTCGCCGCTTTTCAAACTTTGGCACATTTTCTTACCGACCTCACCAAAGGCCGCCTCAGTGCCGCTTTTGCGATGTTCCGAGAGCCCAGCCAGAAAGCTTATTGGTGGCTCTTTGGGGCAGACCAGCTCTGCCACCAAGTGGCCATCGTGGCCATGGTCTGGTATATCTATACCTAAAAAAGCCACATTTTGAGATAATTAGTAATTGGCAAAAAAAATGCAAGAAAAATTTGCGTAGCTAAATAACTACACATATATTTGTAGTCAAATAACTTCACAATGAATTTAAGAAGAGACGTATTTCAAGCAATATCTGACCCGACAAGGAGAACAATTCTACTTCTTCTTGCAACTCAATCAATGACAGCAGGAGTTATTGCTTCCAACTTTGACACGGCAAGACCTACCGTTTCAAAACACCTACAAATTTTGACAGAGTGCGAGTTGCTAAGACAAGAACAACAAGGGCGGGAAATTTACTATCACTTGAATGCTGACAAAATGAAAGAGATAGCCGACTTCTTAGAACCATTCAGAAAGCTATGGGATGAAAGATTCAACAAGCTGGAGCAGATAATGAAAACATACAAACCCAAAAAGTAATACTATGGAACAGAAAACAAAGCTAATAGCCGAAAACGGCAAGCAGGAAATTTTGATTACAAGAACTTTTGACTTGCCTTTGAATTTACTTTTCAAGGCATACACAGAACCTGATTTGGTAGAGCAATGGATGGGCAATAAAGTTTTGAAAATGGAAAATCAAGCACACGGAAGTTACCTATTGGAGACAACGGACGGAAAGGGAAATGTATTATTTCGTGCAAATGGTTCTATTCATAAAGTAATTGAAAATCAAAATATCACAAGGACTTTTGAAATGGAAAATACAGGCTTTCCAGTTCAACTTGAATTTTTAGATTTTGAACCAATTACAGAAGACACAAGCAAACTGACTATGAAAATTATTTTTAAATCAGTTGCAGACAGAGACAATATACTTAAACTTCCTTTTGCACACGGTATAAATATGGCTCATAATCAACTTGAAAAAGTAATAACTAAATTAAAATAACCTACAATGAGAAAAAGAGATAAAATCATTTACTGGGTGGCTACCATTTGGCTGAGTTTAGGAATGGTTTCCACAGGAATAGTTCAACTTATCCAAATGGAAGAAGAAGTTCAAAAAATGAATATATTGGGCTACCCTTCCTATTTGCTGAAAATTTTAGGCATTTGGAAAATCTTAGGTGTAGTGGCAATTCTTGTTCCGAAATTTCTATTA
>DAIQNQ010000219.1:0-3853 GCA_036788275.1 Thermonemataceae bacterium | reverse complement strand
AATTAAATAATTTTTATAAAAATTATGAATATTTTGAGTGAATTGCGATATTTGAGCCCAAATAGCTAAAGTTTTCAACACATCAACCAAACCGCATCTGTATATGGTCAATCACGAAGAAGAAGGCAAAAAATTTCTTGATACAGTGATGTATTATTACAACAAGGCAGCCAAGCATACAGGGCTGTCGGAAGGAATCTTAGAGCAAATCCGACAGTGCAACAGTGTTTATAAAGTAAATTTTCCCGTTGAGATAGACGGGGAGGTAAAATCCTTCGAGGGAATTCGTGTACAGCACAGTCATCACAAGCTACCTACCAAGGGCGGTATCCGTTACAGCCTTTATGTGTCGGAAGATGAAGTAAAAGCATTAGCCACCCTGATGACCTTCAAGTGTGCGGTAGTAAATGTACCTTTTGGAGGTGCTAAAGGAGGCGTAAAAATCAGCCCTCGCAATAGTTCCGAAAAACTGCTCGAAAAAGTAACGCGCCGCTTTGCCTCTGAGTTGGTAAAGAAAAATCTTATCGGTCCTTCTTTAGATGTGCCTGCACCCGACTACGGCACGGGCAGCCGTGAGATGGCTTGGATAGCAGATACTTATATGACCTTCAACTATGGCAATACCGATGCCCAAGGCTGCGTAACAGGCAAGCCCATTGGCTTGGGAGGTATCAGAGGGCGTACCGAAGCCACAGGTTTGGGTGTGTTTTTTGGTTTGAGAGAATTTTTCTCTTTTGAAGAAGATGTAAAAAAATTAGGATTGACTACCGGACTTGTCGGAAAGACCGTCGTGATACAAGGTTTTGGCAATGTGGGCTACCATGCCGCCAAGTTTTTGCACGAAGAAGGTGCCATCATTACAGGGATTGCTGAGTTTGAGGGTGGTATTTATAATGAAAAAGGCTTAGACCCCGAGGCCGTACTCAAGCACCGTCAGAGTACCAAATCTATCTTGGATTTCCCCGGCGCTACCAACATCGCCAACAGTTTGGAGCTGCTCGAAGCCAAATGCGATATCTTGGTACCTGCCGCTTTGGAAAATCAAATCCACGAGCTCAATGCCGATAAAATACAGGCCAAGGTAATCGCTGAAGCTGCCAACGGGCCTATTACTCGCGATGCCGAGGAGGTTCTTTTGGCCAAAGGCGTAGCCATTATTCCCGACTTGTACCTCAATGCAGGCGGCGTAACGGTATCGTATTTTGAATGGCTCAAAAACCTTTCTAATGTGCGTTTTGGCCGTATGGGCAAGCGCTCCGAAGAAAAAAGCTACAACCGTATCGTAAACTTTGTAGAAAACTCTACCGGACGCAAGCTGGATGTTGATGAGCGCATCGCCATCACCCAAGGTGCCGACGAGGAGGACATCGTACGCTCCGGCTTGGAAGATACCATGATTGTAGCCTACCGCGAAATTCGCGAGGCGATGGTCAAAAATCCAGATATCAGCGACCTCCGCACGGCTGCCTTCTTTGTAGCCATCAAGAAAATAGCTCTCAGCTACGAAATGATGGGTATTTTCCCTTAATTGGAGTAGTTACTTTGCTTTTTGTATATGAAAGAAGGCTTCGCTCTGAGCGAAGCCTTCTTTATTTATTAGAGTAAATGGTGATACTACTGCCCCATCCAAGCCTTGAAGTCGAATACACGTTCTCGGCTCACCACTACTTCGAGCGAAGAGCTGGGTTGCAGCAACAGGCGCAAACGGCTATTGTGGTAGGGGCGTATTTCACGAATGGCCTTGCAATGCACCATAAATTTGCGGTTGATACGAAAGAAATCTTGTGGGTTGAGCAGCTGTTCGAGGGTTTCAAGGCTGTGTTCGATGATATATTTTTTGCCCTCTTCATTAATCAGATATACCATTTTTTCTTCGGCAAAGAAGTAGGCAATCTTGTCGGTACTCTGATAAAACATCTTGTCGCCGACTTTCACCAAGAAGCGATTTTTATATTCTTTTTGAGGCATTGCCGCCGTGGGGAGGAGTTGTTGCCAAAGTGCCTTTATTTGTAGGGTATTGAGCTGCAACTGTTGGAGTTTTTGGAGGGCTTTGGCCAAATCGGGCAAGCTTACAGGCTTGAGGAGGTAGTGGATACTGTTGAGCTCAAAGGCTTGCAGGGCGTATTGGTCGTAGGCGGTTATAAAAATAATCGGTGTCTGTACTTCTACTTGCTGAAATATCTCGAAGCTTTGGCCATCGGAGAGGTGAATGTCCAGCAAAATCACATCGGGGGCGGCTTTGTGCCTGAGCCAGTCTATGGTATCGGCAATGGTATCAATGACGGCCAAAACTTGGATTTCGGAGTCATACTCTTTCAGGAGCAGTTCCAGTCTTTCGGCAGCCAAGGGCTCATCTTCTATAATCAGCACTTTCATAGTCTTCTTTTTGAGGGGTTTGTAAAACGATAAGAGGAAGCTGTACAGCAAATAGCTCGCTGCTTTCTTCTACAATTACCTTTTTGCCAGTATTGATAAACTGGTAGCGTGCATTGATATTTTTGAGTCCTATTTGCGTGGATTCGTGTTCGGCAACCACCTTTCTTTGCAAGGTATTTTCAATCACAAGGTGCTCGTTTTGTACACGAATGTGGATATGCAAAGGTTTTTTCTGGGCAACAATATTGTGCTTAATAGCATTTTCGATCAGCATCTGTAATGCAAGAGGCAGGATATAATAGCCCAGATACACTTCGGGCACTTCCAAGCTGACATGGAGGTTTTTGTCGAAGCGTTTTTCTAATAAAAAAAGGTAGGACTTGATAAAATCTATTTCATCGCGTAGGGGAATCAGCTCTTTTTCATAGTTTTTAAGCACATAGCGATATACTTTTGAGAACTCCTCCACAAATTCATTGGCCATTTTGCTGTCCTTCAAGATAAGCGCCGAGAGTACGTTGAGGTTATTAAACAAAAAATGAGGATTGATTTGGTCGCGCAAAGACTGCAACTGCGCTTGTGTCGTAATTTTTCGCAGCTCTTCGGCCTCTACCTGCTTGCGCCTGTATTCTTCCATATAGAAAGTGATGGTATTGATACAATGCAAAAACAAATTGATGCGAAAGCCAAAGGCAATGGCCAGCTTGAAGGGCAGTTGAAAAGTAGGCCAATCATAGGCCAAAATATAGCGCCCTATTAGCAGAGGCGGCAGCGCCGAGGCCAAAGCCGTACTCAGCAGGCTCGCCAAAAAAAATAGTACCAGCGGATGCCAGCGAAGCTTTAAATGCCTGTGCAAAAATCCTCTCAAGAAAGAAATACGCTTCTCTAAAAGGCGATTGCCCTCCCAAATGAAGGTGCTAATCAACAGAAAGTTTAGCAGAATCCAGTACCAAGGTGCCGGAATATGGTAGTACTCGTAAGTTTCGGTATATACTGTATTGAAGTAGGAATATGCTCCCAACAGCAGCATAAATCCATATCGCCAAGCATGTGAAAACATATTAGAAAGATAAAAAAGTAATTGCTGGGAGAAAGAAAATCTCCCCAAAAATTGGGGAGATTTTGATTACTAACCAAATTATTTTTATAAAAATTATCGCTTGTAGTAGCAATGATGTCCTGTGCGTACAAACTTAGTTGTTACGTGCAAGAGGAATACGAATCACACGGTCTATCACGTGCACTACTCCGTTAGTAGTTACAATATTGGTAGCAGTGATATTTGAAGCAGTAGTGCCAGCGCCGAGTACAGTAGCACCATTGGCTGATACAGCGATGGTTACATCGCCATTGAGCGTAGTTACAGAGCCGTTAGCCAAGTCAGAAGAGAATACGCGAGCATCAATCACGTGGCGCAAGAGGATGTCTCTTACCACTTCGGGAGCTACATCAGAAAGTTGCGTAGCACCTACATCAG
>DAIQNQ010000218.1:0-3882 GCA_036788275.1 Thermonemataceae bacterium | reverse complement strand
GCCATCAAAAGCATTAGTCAATAAAATTCACCTCCGGTACCAGCCGAATCTCGAAGCGATGCCATACGCTTTCGGCAATTTCTTGTGCCAAATCAGCAATGGCCTGCCCGCTGCCCTGCCCATAGTTTACCAATACCAAGGCTTGTTTGGGGTGTACACCAATATCGCCGATTCTTTTGCCTTTCCAGCCGCATTGCTCTATGAGCCAAGCAGCGGGCACTTTGGCTGAGTCTTCTGCCGCCGGATAAGAGGGTAGCTGCGGATACTCCTGCCGAAGCGTCTCCAGACGTGCCTGCGAGATAGTAGGATTTTTGAAAAAGCTCCCTGCATTGCCTATTTCTGCCGGATTGGGCAGCTTGCTGCTTCTGATAGCCACCACCGCATCGCTCACGGCCTTGAGCGAAAGCTGCTCCACACCTTGCGCACGGAGGATTTCTTGTAGCGCTCCATAAGAAACATTGAAGCGGGGAGTTTTTGAAAGGCGGAAGGTAACTTCTGTAATCAAAAACTTGTCTTTGTGCTTATTCTTAAAAACACTTTCACGATAGCCAAATCGGCAGGAAGCCTTGTCGAAAGTATAGAATTTTTGCTCCTCCACATGCCAAGCCTGCAAGCTTTCAAACACTTCTTGCAGCTCTACACCATAAGCACCTATATTTTGCATAGGCGCTGCACCCACTGTACCCGGAATAAGTGAGAGGTTTTCGACCCCCGCCCAGCCATTATCAATACAAAAAAGCACAAACTGATGCCAATCTTCGCCTGCACCCACGCGCACCAATACCTCTTGAGCATCTTCTTCTATTACTTCTAAGCCCTTGAGTTGTATTTTGAGCACGAGCCCCTCGAAGTCTTTCAAAAAAAGCACATTGCTGCCTCCTCCTAAAATTAAGCGGCGTTGCTCCGCAAAAAGACTCGTAGCAGCCAAGGTTTGAAGGTCTTCTATTTGGTTGATTTCAGCGTAATAAGCTGCTTTTACCGATAGCGCAAAGCTGTTGTGAGGCAAAAGCGAAACTTGAGAGCGAATGCTGAGCATGCGGCGTAGGGTAGTAAGTAAAGTGTTCCGGCAGCAATAATAGTCAAAAGCATCGAAAAACTAAAGCAAGATGGTCTTTTTTTGGAGAAGCAAGCAGCTACCCAAATCGCAAAAAATATTCAAAAAAAGATACCCTTGCTCTACTTTGATTTACAATATTTTAACTTAGTACGTAAAGTATTTCGTGTGTACTTTGTTGAACTTTCCGCTATCTTTGACGTTCTGTATCATACATCATAACGCCACAAAAGCAATGTTCTTGAAGAGAAAGTCATGTAACTTTTAAAGAAAAAAGAACAATTCATTAGCTCTTTAAATTTATTTTAATAACTTAGTGGTGAAATTTTTAAAATCAAAATAAATAGCTGATTATTAAACACTTGTATCTAAATCATTCAACGTACGCAAACATTGCCTGCCACAATCAGAAGTTTCTGATTGGCTGTTAGTATTGCGCCGTTTTCTCAATATTTCATTAACCTTAAAATATTCTCGGTCGTGCTTGTAGTAAAAAGAGATGGTCGCTTGGAGTCGGTAAAATTTGATAAGATTACCGCCCGCATTGAAAAGCTTTGCTATGGTCTGAACATGCAATATGTAGAACCCATAGAAATCGCCAAAAAAGTAATTACCGGAATCTATGACAGGATTCCTACCACCGAGCTGGACGAGCTGGCGGCCAAAACCGCTGCCTCGCTTACCACTGTGCATCCCGATTATGCCATTCTGGCGGCGCGTATCGCCATTTCCAACCTGCACAAAGTTACCAGCAAGTCTTTCTCGAATACCATCAAGCGCTTGTACGAATACATTGACCCCAAAACGGGCGAAAAAGCAGGGCTTATCTCCAAGGAGGTGTATGATGTAATTCGCAAGAATGCTGCGCTCTTAGACTCCAGCATCATTTATGACCGCGACTATCACTACGACTACTTCGGCTTCAAGACCTTAGAGCGCTCCTATTTGCTCAAAATGGACGGCAAAATCGCCGAGCGCCCCCAGCACATGCTCATGCGTGTGGCCGTAGGCATCCACAAAGACAATCTCGACGCGGCCATCGAAACTTACAACCTGATGTCGGAGCGCTGGTTTACCCACGCCACGCCCACACTCTTCAACGCCGGTACGCCCAAGCCACAGCTTTCCAGCTGCTTCTTGCTGACGATGAAAGACGATTCCATTGACGGCATCTACGATACATTGAAGCAATGTGCCAAAATCTCACAGTCGGCAGGAGGCATCGGTCTGAGCATTCATAACATCCGCGCTACGGGTTCTTACATCAAAGGTACCAATGGCCACTCCAACGGCATTATCCCAATGCTGCGTGTATTCAACGATACCGCACGCTACATAGACCAAGGTGGCGGCAAACGCAAAGGGGCTTTTGCCATTTATTTGGAGCCTTGGCACGCCGATATTTTCTCTTTCTTGGAGCTTAAGAAAAACCATGGCAAAGAAGAGTTGCGCGCCCGCGATTTGTTCTACGCCATGTGGATTTCCGACCTCTTCATGAAAAGAGTAGAGGCCAACGAAACTTGGTCGCTCTTCTGCCCAAGCGAAGCACCGGGCTTAGCCGACTGCTGGGGCGAGGAGTTTGAAAGACTTTACGAAAAATACGAACAAGAAGGTCGCGCCCGCAAAGTGGTAAAAGCCCAAGACTTATGGTTTGAAATCTTAGAATCACAAATCGAAACCGGAACGCCTTATATCCTTTATAAAGATGCTTGTAACCGCAAGTCGAACCAACAAAACTTGGGTACGATTAAGTCGAGCAACTTGTGTACAGAAATCTTGGAATATACTTCTGCCGATGAGGTAGCCGTATGTAACTTGGCTTCGCTTTCTTTGCCTCGCTTTATCCAAAATGGCAAGTTCGACCACCAAAAGCTTTACGAAGTAACCAAGGTAGTAGCCCGCAACCTCAACAAGATCATAGACATCAACTACTATCCCATCGAAGAGGCACGCCGCTCCAATATGCGTCATCGCCCTATTGGGATAGGCGTACAAGGCTTGGCCGATACTTTTAGCGTATTGCGTATGCCTTTTGAGTCGGACGAGGCACGTGGCTTGAACCGTGATATTTTTGAAACCATTTACTATGGTGCCGTTACGGCCTCTATGGAATTGGCCAAAGAGCAGGGCACTTACGAAAGCTACCCCGGCTCGCCTATCTCCAAAGGTATTTTCCAATTTGATATGTGGAGCGTAACCCCCGGCTCCGGCAGATGGGATTGGGAAGCGCTGCGCCAAGAGGTAATCCAGAATGGTGTAAGAAACTCCCTTTTGCTGGCTCCTATGCCTACGGCTTCTACCTCGCAGATTTTGGGTAACAACGAGTGTTTCGAGCCTTATACCTCCAACTTGTACCGTCGCAATGTGCTTTCAGGAGAGTTTGCCATTGTAAACAAGCACCTTCTCAAAGACTTGATAGAGCTGGGTATTTGGAACAACAATATCAAAAACAAGCTGGTAGCAGCCAATGGCTCGGTGCAAGACATCAAGGAGATTCCGCAGCATATCAAAGACTTGTACAAAACGGTGTGGGAGATTAAGCAAAAAACCATCATTGATATGGCTGCCGACCGCGGCGCTTATATCTGCCAAAGCCAAAGCTTGAACCTCTTTGTATCAGAGCCTAACTTCGGTAAGCTTACTTCTATGCACTTCTACGCTTGGAAAAGCGGCCTGAAAACAGGTATGTACTACCTGCGTACCAATGCGGCCTCCGAAGCACAAAAAGTAACGGTAGATGCGGCACAGCTCCAAGTAGCCGGCAAAGAAATGGTAACCGTAGATGCAGAGCAAAAGTACAAAGATATGAACTGCTCCCTCGACGACCC
>DAIQNQ010000217.1:0-3933 GCA_036788275.1 Thermonemataceae bacterium | reverse complement strand
GAGATGCTTTCCGTAATACCATACTCGCTCAGTTGATGCCAAACACGTAAAAGCATAGGGGGTGTAGGAGAGGTGATTTTTAAAATATATTCAGGATATAATTTTACTTGAAAAAAGCGATTTTTAAAAGTTGTATTCTTTTCAAATATGTATCATGTAAGTTTTGAGGAGCTATGCTTCATCTAAATTATTGGTCTTTGCAACAATAGTGCGGATAATTCTGTCAAGTTCGGTTGCCGACTGCTCCAGCTGGGGTATATAGTTCTCTTCTTGTGAGACAGTGTTTTTTTGCAATTTTATCAACTCAATAATGCCCAAAATATTGGCTACGGGTCTTCGCACCTCATGCGATTGTTGCCAAGCGATTTCAGAGAGGCGCTGGTTGCGTAGCTTGAGTTGCTGTTCCAAGAGTACTTTTTCGTGTACATTAATAGCAATTACAAGGCGACAAGACTTGTGCTGGTATAAAATACTGTGGGAGAAGATATGTACATAGAACTGTATTCCTGCTTTGTTTTGGTGAAGCCACTGGCCACTGTCTGAGTAGCCTTCTTGTGCGCTTTCTACTGAGTTTTCGAGTATCTTATGGTAGGCTTGTGGGCGCAAATCGTAGAGACTAATTCTCAAAAACTCCTCTTGGCCATAGCCGTATTGGTGGCAAGCAGCTTTATTTACCAAAAGAATACGGAGGGTGTGGCGGTCGTAAATCCACATTGGATTAGGATTATCTTCAAAGAGGCGCTTAAAATCTTGTCGGCTTGACATAAGCAACTGCGAGCGTATGCGAATCAAAAAATAAAGCAGCAAGGCGGTGGCACTTACATAAAAAAAGCCTTTGAATTTGCCTACCTGCATCAAGCTTTGTCTATTAAGCAGCTTTTTTTCAAGTAGGTCAAAAAGGACACTATCACTCAAATGAATCCACATCAGCCCCAATAGCAAGTAGAGGAGAGGAATGAAGAAATGTTTTGCTAAAAGTTTTTTCAGTATTTTCATCCGAAAAGTGTGTTAAAAAAATGTTAAAATGCCCTGATAAGGCCTATTGTAGCTCATAATATTTTGCCTCCCCAAGCTCAATCTTTCAGCATAAGTTCTGCCGCTTCTTGTGCCGCCATTTCGTAAAAGTCCCAAAGCTGCTGCCACTGCTCAAACAATACAAAAAGCTTTTGCTGGTTTTTATTACAATATTGCTCCATATTTTGGGCTACTTTCAGGGCTGCATGCATACCCAAATCCTGAAAGGTGGACTTGAGTTTATGTGCCAGCGCTGCTGCCTCCTCTTTGGCTTCTGCTTCCAAGAGCCTTTGCAGGTGCTGCAAATCGCGTGGGGTGCTGTGCAAAAACTCCAGTAAAATCTCTTGGAGCATATCGGTATCATCGCCAATGACACTATATACAAAGCGCAAATCAAGCATTCTTTGTTGTTCTTGCTCCTTGATACAGGCGTGGATACTCTCCAGCAATTTTTCTTGCGTAACGGGCTTGCTGAGAAAGTAATTCATACCAGCCTTTTTCACTTGCTTTTGGGTTTCGCTCAGGGCATCGGCAGTAAGTGCAATGATAGGAATATGGGCTTTTTCGGCACCTGCCGCACCGCTTCTAATCCTTTTGGTGGCCTCAATACCATTCATTTCGGGCATTTGCAGGTCCATCAGAATCAAGTCAAAATTCTCTTTTTCAATCATTTTTAGCGCTTCTTGGCCATTAGAGGCAATATGCAATGTGATTTGCCAACGCTTAAAGAGCTGCCTATAAACCATCTGATTAATCTCGTTATCCTCTACCAACAAAAACACCTTGTGCTGAAGTGGCAGCACCATTTCCTGCGGAGCTGTTTTTGCTTGCTTTTTGCCTGCCTTGAGCGGTAGGTGTAGCCTGAACAAAGAGCCTTCGCCCAAGCTGCTTTCCACTTCGAGTTGGCCGCCCATCGCCTGTGCCAGCTTCTGAGAAATGGCCAAGCCCAAGCCTGTGCCATTGTAGTTTTTTTGTTGAGGGTCAAATACTTGGGTAAAAGATTGAAAGATGAAAGGAAGCTGCTCCGGCGCAATGCCAATGCCAGTATCTTGCACTTCCCAGCAGAGCCATAGATGTTGGTGCTCCTGCTTTTGGAGTACCACTTTGAGCTGCACTTGCCCTTTTTCTGTAAATTTTACCGCATTGTAGAGTAGATTCAAGAGTATTTGGCTGATTTTCTGCCAGTCGCCTTGCAAAAGCGGAGGAATATCAGTGGCCACATGGCTCTCCAATACAAGCTTTTTCTCATCGGCTTTCATACGTACCAGCGATACCAGCTTGTCTAACTTCTGTGCCAAGTCAAAAGGCTCTTCTTGTAGTTGTATCTTTCCGGCTTCTATTTTTGAAAAGTCCAGAATATCCTGAATTACGTGCAATAGATAATGAGAAGCATAATGAATCGTTTGAGCGTTTTTCTTGCCGGTACTCGAAAGCTCTTCTTCTTGGAGCAGCTCTACCAAACTCACAATGGCATTGAGTGGCGTGCGTATCTCGTGGCTAATGTTAGAAAGAAAGTCAGATTTGGCTTTGTTGGCACGCTCCGCCGCTTCTTTGGCTTCTTGCAAGGCAAAGGCTTGTGCCTTTTGTTCGCTAATGTCCAGCTGGAGCGCTATGAAGTTGCGGAGCGCACCTTGTGCATCAAGAAGTGGATGAATCTCTAAGCGTATCCAATAAGGGTTTCCTGATTTTGTGTAGTTGAGCAGCTCAGCACCACAAGTTTTGCCTTGGCGCAGCTGCTCCCCCAAATAGCGCACCACCTGCAAATCAGTATCCTTGCCTTGTAGCAAATGTCCCTGCTTTTTGCCTGCCAGCTCTTCCAGCGTATAGCCTGAGAGCCTCGTAAAGCCTTCATTGACCCACTCCACCAAGCCTTCTGTATTGGTGATGATTACCGCGTTGTCTGTCTTTTGACTCACAAAAGAAAGTAACTCATGCTGATATTTGAGATGCGCAAAAGCCTCCAACAAGGCTTCATATTTCTTCTGATGAGGCATGTGTCGAAAATTTTATTGGGAGATTCATAGCCTCAATTTACAAAATATAATTACTTTTACTGATCTTATCGAAGATAAAATATGACAAGCGTAAAAAACATTTTCAACGAGATTCTCCTAATTGATGATAATCGCATAGATACTATGCTCTCCTCCAAAATCATCACCAACGAGCAGATAGCCTCCAAAGTGCTGATATACCAAAAAGCACAAGAGGCCTTGGCTTATTTACAAGAGCTACAAGGCAGTTTTCCCGATGCCATACTTTTAGATGTGATGATGCCCGAGATGAACGGTGTACAATTTTTGGAAAAATTTGCCGCTTTGTCCTTGCCGCACAAAATTACAGTAATATTGCTCTCCGGCTCAGTGCTTACTCAAGAGCAAAAAAACGCCTTTGAGGAGCTGTATCAGCCCCTGTGCTACTTGCACAAGCCCATTCGCAAAGAAAACTTACTACAAGCCTTAAACATGCTTTCAATATGAGCCTTTTTAACTTAGAAGAGAGTGAAAAGCTCCAAAGCCTTCTCCACAGAATATTGCGCGATGAGCCACAAGCTACCGAACAATACAATGCCCTGCTCCAAGAACTAAAAGCACAAGGGAAAATTCAAAGCATCGAAGCCTTCGTTACATCGCAAGAGACAGACTTGGCCATACTCTCACAACACCTTCAAGGCTTACAACACAAAATACAGCACCTCCAAACACAATGGCGAGAACTGCTCTATAGCGAGCGTCAGTTGCCTGACGAAGCACTCCTGAATGAAGTATATCCATTTTTAGACAAGTTTCTTGAATAAAATTCTTTCACTAGAAATCTCATTATCAATCTCTTTTCATTTTTATGTAAAAAAATATAAAAAAATCTTGAACAACTACTTGCACAATAAAAAGAAAAGCCACACCTTTGCAACCCCAATCA
>DAIQNQ010000216.1:0-3964 GCA_036788275.1 Thermonemataceae bacterium | reverse complement strand
TGATAACGCTGCAAAGCTAAGAATTATTAGGCAAATGGGTGAAGGAGTGAATAAGTGAATTTATATTTGATGGGGGGCTACTACTTCGCCCTGAAACTCTGGTACACTAAAAGACACCTTCGTGCCTTGGCCGATTTGGCTTTCGAGGTGGAGCTGTCCGCCCCATTGCTGCACAAAGTCGCGGCAAAGCCACCAGCCCAAGCCCATACCGCGTTCTTGGGCAGTGCCTTGGGTGCTTATTGGTGCCAAAGGGCTGTGGAGCAGTTTGTCTTGTTGCTCTTGGCTCATCCCCACGCCATTGTCTTCGATGCAGAGGTGTATCCAATGCGCCTCCAAAGAGATGTGTAGGCGAATGTGGCCTTGTGGGTAGGTGAATTTGATGGCATTCATCAGCAAATTTCTCAGTACAAAACCAAAAGTATTGGGATTGCTCCAAACTTGCACGGGGCTGCCAAGGGCATGGGGGATTATCTGAATTTGCTTCTCTTCTGCCGAAATACGCACCATCTCCAAAGTAGCAGCAATGGCCTCTTGCAAATCGAGGGCTTCCATTTGCGGGCTTCTTTCTTGCATTTGTGCATTGGCCCATTGCAGGAGGTTGTCGAGCAGGAGGGAGAGGTTGTGTACGGCTTGTTGGGTTTTTTGGGAGATTTTCTCCAAGTCGTCTGCCGAATATTGGTCTTTGAAGCGCGTAATGATATTCAGAAAAGAGTGTAGCGTAGCCAAGGGGCTGCGGAGGTCGTGCGATACCACCGAAAAGAGCTTGTCTTTGAGGTGATTGAGTTCCTTGAGCGATTGCTCTGAGCTTTGCAGCCTTTCGATGCTGGCTTGCAGCTCCAAGGTGCGCTGGGCTACTTCTTGTGCCAAAGCCAACTTTTGGCCTTCAATGAGCTGCTGCTTTTCTTTTTCTTTTTCCAAAGCCAAGCGCTCTTTGGCCAGTACCTCATCGGCCAATTTTTGGCGAGCGCTGTTGAGGCGGTAGGCCAAACCCAGCGAGAAGAGAATGACCTGAAAGACCACGCCTATTTGTACAGAATAGCGCGTCAGGAAGCTATCGGGCAAGAGGTGTATTTCTCTTAAAATAAACAAAATAGAGCCGACACTGAAAAACAAATTGGCAATGATAAAATAATAAGCAGCCCGGAAACCCTTGCGCAAGCTCAGGAAGCCCATCAGCAGCATCATCGAAAGTACGGCTACGCCCAAAACGCCAATCAGATTGACGGTAAGCAGGCTGAAATCTTGTCCACTGTAATAGCTGTACAGCCCCAGTGCAATAGGCACCAAGTACAAGTAGATAAGCACCCGCAGCCAACCCTGCCAAGCGGGCAGGTGTTGGCGCAGATTGAGATAGCTTTCGGTAAATAATACCCAACTGATGCGGGTAAGCGGCACGATAATCACAAAAGAGTAGGCGTTCCAGCGGGGTGCCCAAGGCCAGAGCAGCTCTATGCTGAAGCCATAATAAAACATAAAATACAAGCCGATGCCCACAATGGAAAGCACATAGTAAAAAGTGCTGCGGTCGCGCACCGATACAAACAAGAAGAGATTGTAGAAAGCCATCACAAAAATAGCACTCAGAAAAATGCCTTGGTACCACAGCCTTTGGCGCTCTTCTTTTTCGGCTTGCGCTCGGCTCAGCAAGCGCAGCGTATAGGGCGGCACTTGCTCATAAAAACCCATTTGCTCTTCCAAATACAGATAGGCTTCCCAAGATTTTTGGGCTTGCAGGCGGAGTGGCAAATACAGCTGATGCCCCTGTGTGGCGCGTTCGCGAAGCTTCAAAAAACGTCCGTTTTGTTGTTTTTGCCAAGTGCCGTTGCTGTCTTGGCTGTAGCAATAGAGGTAGGCCCAATTGTCAGCATCTATGTAGCCCTCCCAATCTTGAGGTGTAGCAATGCGCACTTGCAGCCAGTGGCCTGCGCCTTGGTGTTGGGCAGCGAGCGCTTGGGGAACAAGGCGCTGGTCAATTTCCTCAAAAGAAAGCTCTTGCGCTTGTACCGTAGCACCAAGCCAAAGGCAGCACCAAGCTCCGAAAAGCAGGGAGAAGATTCGAGAACAAAAAGACGAAGATCGCATGGTGTTTGGTGGCAAGATGTATGAGCAATGCCAAATTAAGATAAATGCTGGGGCTTTACAATCTTTTGTGTAGATTTGTTCTGAAAGCAAAAAGCTTCCCTTTCTATCTATGACGCAGGCTGCCCGTATCGTAATTGTAGAAGACGACTTCGTAATCGCTCAAGACCTCCGCTTGTCTTTGCAAGCTTTGGGTTATCAGATATTGGCGGTATTGGCTTCGGGCGAGGCTTTGTTGAGCTTTCTGGAAATGGAGCTGCCCGATTTGGTACTGATGGACATCAATCTGGAAGGGGCGCTCGATGGCATCGAAACAGCCCAACAGTTGGAAAAAGAGCTGCAAATTCCGGTGATTTTTCTCACGGCACTTGCCGACGAAGCCACGCTGGCACGCGCCAAGTCGGTCAATCCGCAAGGCTATTTGGTCAAGCCTGTGTCTTTGCCTTCGCTGCGTGCCAGCATCGAGCTGTTTGTGCATCGGCAGCAGCAGCCTCATGCTGCGCCCTCAGCTGTTCAAAATACTGCCTCCTTGTTTTTGTCGGACTCTTTTTTTGTAAAAAATAAAAATCGCTTGGAGCGGGTGAGCCTTACGGATATTTACTGGATAGAAGCCAAGGACATTTACTGCCTCATCAAAACCGAAAAAGCACAATACGTAGTGAGCCATTCGCTCAAAACCTTTGAGGCACAGCTGCCTTGGGAGCATTTTGTGCGGGTGCATCGCTCTTATATTGTATCCATAGACCGCGTAGAGGCCATCGAAGACAATAATCTTTTGATAGCCCAACACTACATTCCTATCGGCAAAACCTACCGCGAGGCCTTGCAAAAAAGACTGCGAATTTTTTAGAGCAAGCCGCCTATGCCAAAAAGCAAGGTAAAGAGCAAGCTGCTCAAAGCCAACTGCTTGAGGTAGGGGTCTAAGGCCAGCGCCTCTTTCTGTTGTACTGCTTGGGCATTGCGCCATAAAAGCGGCCAAGTAAGTACAAAAAGTGCCGCCCACCAATTGGAACTATAAGAGAGCAAATACACCAAAGCACAAAGGCTGGCCGCTCCCAACAAAGCCCAATGATAATATACCGCCGCTTGGCGACCAATACGCACGGGTACAGAGTATTTTCCGGCTTCTTTGTCGGAGGCAATATCGCGGATATTGTTGATATTGAGTACGCCTACGGCCAAAAAACCGCTGCTGCTGGCAGGCAAAAGCAAAGCCCAATGAAAATGCTGCCCATGCAAAAAATAAGTACCTGCTACGGCTACCCAGCCAAAAAACAAAAATACCGATAGATCGCCCAAGCCCATATAGCCGTAGGGGCGCTTGCCTGCGGTATAGCCGATGGCTGCCAAAATGGCCAAGACTCCCAAGCCCAAAAAATACCCGAACAGTTTCCAAGGGTCGGCCACAGGCCTTGCCCAAAAAGCTACATACAAAAGCAAACAACCGCTCAGCAGCGACAAGCCTGCCAAAAGCCACATAGCGCGCCGCATGGCTGCCGCAGTGATAAGGCCGCTTTGCACCGTGCGGGCGGGGCCTTGCCTTCCGGCGTGGTCGGCACCGTGGATGCTGTCGCCGTAGTCGTTGGCCACGTTAGAGAGCACCTGCAAAAAGATAGTCGTCAGTGCGCAAAGCACAAAAATACGGAGGTCGAAAAGGCCCGCTTGGGCTGCCAAAAAAGAACCCATCAGGATGCTGGCAAGTGCCAGAGGAAGCGTACGCAGGCGAAATGCCTGAAGCCAATGTTTCATAAAGAGCATCAAAATTTGCCTGCAAAAATACACAAAATATTTGGTTGGGGAAGGGTATGCAAATGGATAAATCCATTCTATCAATGTTGTTTCATTTTATAGCCCACGGTTTATTAGGTTTCATAAAAAGAGCGTT
>DAIQNQ010000215.1:0-3973 GCA_036788275.1 Thermonemataceae bacterium | reverse complement strand
CTACCCAAATATAGTTGTAAAGCATGCGCGCACCGGAGAGCCATTCGAGGAGGCGTAGTATCTGCTCGCGGTCGCGCATCATCCAAAGAAAAGGCGTGAAAGCCCCAATATCAATCGCATAAGTGCCGATAGCCACAAAGTGCGAGGCCAAGCGATTCAGCTCCGCTACCAATACCCTGATGTATTCAATGCGTGGGGGAAGCTGTCCTTCGAATCCCAGCATTTTCTCTACGCCCATCGCAAAGGCCAGCTCGGAGTTCATAGCGCCCAAGTAGTCCATCCTATCCACAAAAGGAATAATCTGATTGAAAGGCAGCGACTCGGCGTGTTTCTCGAAGCAGCGGTGCAAATAGCCCAAATGTGGTACTACATCCACCACCAGCTCACCATTGCTCAGCACCTCCAAGCGCAACACTCCGTGGGTAGAGGGGTGCTGAGGGCCAAGATTGATGACCATTTCCTCCATTTGGAGGTCTTCGGGGCGGTACTTGCCCGGTTCGGAAGTAGAGAGGTTGTCGGATTGGTATTGGTAGCGTATAGAAGGCATGGTTGTATGATGAAATATTCAATATAAAAGCCAAAGAACATGGTAATTTAAGAAAAATAATCGAGCGGGGACAATAATATTTGAATTTGTTTCCTCAAAGGCATTTTATACTCAAAAGTAATGATTTTTATTGTCAAAAAATTATCTTTGAAGTTCGGAGGCAAGCCAAAATCGTTTTGGAATGAGCCAAAGTCCTGATTTTTCAATCTCTATACAAAAATTACTATGAATCATGTATCAAAAGCAATGCTCTGGGGCTTTTTGGGTCTATTGGGCATTACACAGGCTTGTCAAGTAGCCCAAAAAGGCAAGGCTGAAAAGCGCCTGCCTGAGGCCACTCTTCCGCCCAACTACCGTCCTGTATTTATTAAACAAGTCAAAAATTTCTCCGCATTAGGCAATCAAACAGCCCAAGTGCGCATCAATAGAGTAGAGGTAAAGCCTAATCTCGTGCGTTTGTATGTGAATATCAGTGATACGATGAGTACGCTTTATGCGGATGCCTCTGCCCAACGCAAAATATGGTGTGCGCTTACCGACAGCCTTGCTGGCAAAAAGGAAGAAATAAAAGACTATAAACTGAGCGAGTGGAAGGAGAATGAACGCCGACCGATGGCCATTGCCTTGGTCTTGGACCATAGCGGCTCCATGGGCAACGACCGCGCCAAGATAGCCCAAAAAGCCGTGGCCGATTTTCTGCGCCAAAGCAAGGAAGAAGATGCCTTCACACTTCTTAAATACGACCAAAAGGTGATTACGGAAGTGGCCCTTACCACCAACAAGCAAGAAATCATTACCAAGCTGGAGCCGCCCACAGGTCTCAAAGGCTATGGTGGCTATACAGCCTTGCTCGATGGTACTTACGAGGCGCTTCACCAGCTCGAGGCTATCCAAGGCTATGAGCACAAGGCCGTACTTGTATTTACCGATGGCAGAGAAAATGGCTCTACCACACCCAAAGATTCTGTCATTGCCTTGGCACGCCGCCTGCAAATTCCTGTTTGTGCCTTCGACTTCGGGGCAGGCATTGAAGAGGGCTATTTGGAAGGCTTGGCACAACCCACCGGAGGCAGCTACCAGCATGTATATACCACGCTGGAGTTCAATGATGTATTTTTGGATATTTATAAACGTATGCGCAATAGCTACATCATTGAGTTTAAGCCTACGCTTTATGGCAAGCACCAAGTCCGTTTGAAAATATGTTTGCCCCAAGGCGACTTTACAGCAGAGGCTGCTTACGACAACACGCCTGATATAGGTGCAGTGGCCTTGCTCAATATCAATTTTGATACAAATAAATGGGCTATCAAGCCTACCTCCAAAGATGCCCTTGAAAACGTGCTTGTACTGATGAAAAGCCTGCCCGACTTGCAAATAGAACTGCGAGGCCACACTGACAATGTAGGCGACGATGCCAAAAACATGGACTTATCGCAAAAGAGAGCCACAGCCGTAAAAGAATATCTCATAAAGCAGGGCATTCAGGCAGCCCGTATTCATGCGGTAGGTTTTGGAGAAGAAAAGCCTGTCGCTACCAATGATACACCCTCCGGACGAGCACTGAACCGCCGGACAGAGTTTGTTATTTTGAAAAAATAAGTTTGGGAGCATCAAAAGCAGCCTGAGGCAGGTACAAGTACTTGCCTCAGGCTGCTTTTGCTTAAAGTTCCTTTACCTCAATATAATAAAGCTCCTGAAGCACCTTCAGAGATTTTACATTTTCTAAACGTTGCCAAGAGATGGTAGGCTTGATGATTTCTTGCTTCTCATTGAGTAATACCTTTACCGGCATACGAAACTCCTTTACCGCATTGACCCAACGGTATTTTACTTGCCCGTTTTTTTGCTCAATTTCCAAGGTAGGGATAGCCGCTCTTTGCAGGTATTGCCTGAAAAAATAGGTGTAGTCGTGTTGCAGCGCCTCATTCATAAAGTCAAGCATTTGCCGAGAGCTGAGCGTTTGGTGTCGAAAGTGCTGCTGTAAGTCATAAATCATCTTAAACCACAGCTTGTCGTCGTTTACTACATTTCGTAATGTGTGGAGCATCAAAGCTCCCTTAAAGTAAATATCGGAAGGCGCTTCAGCATTTACTCCCAAAGGGGCAAGCAGAGGTTTCTTGTTTGCTACCAGTCCACGATAGCCATTTACATAAGCATCGGCCTTGGATTTGCCAAACATACGCTCTACATACAAAACTTCTGTATAGGTACACCAAGACTCGTGCATCCACATTTCGGCATGGTCGCGGCAGCTCAGGTTGTTGCCCCAATACTCGTGGCCGCTTTCATGAATAATAATGTAATCAAATTCTAAACCTACACCCGAGCGACTCAAATCTGTACCCATATAACCGTTGCGGTAGCCATTGCCGTAAGCGATAGCGCTCTGATGTTCCATGCCCAAGTAAGGCGTTTCTACCAGTTTGAAGCCATCTTTCCAGAAAGGATACTTGCCAAAAAGCTTTTCATAGCAAGCCAGCATCGGCTTTACTTGTTCAAACTGCTTCTTGGCCTTTTCAAGATTTTGCGGCAGTACATAATAGTCTAAAGCCAGTTTTTCGCCGTCAGCAGCGATGTATTCATCGCTAAAGTGCGTATAATCGGCAATATTGAGTGATACATTATAATTATTGATAGGGTACTGCACTTTCCAATCAAACTCCACCAAGCCGTTTTCTTTTACACGCTTTCCCTGAAAAAGTCCATTCGAGACACACCATAAGCCCTCTGGCACGGCACAGCGAATCCGCATACTGTCGGGTTCTTCGGAGAGGTGGTCTTTGTTAGGCCACCAAACGCTCGCCCCAATACCCTCACACGACACGCCAATCCAATCTTTTCCGCCACTTTTTCGCCAAGAAAAGCCCCCGTCCCAAGGTGGATTTTTCGCTGCTCGAGGCTGGCCTTCGTACCAAACTTCTATAAAGCTGAGCGTGCCTTTCTTCTGTGTTTCAGGGAAACGCACAAATACAGCGTTGCCTTCGCGCTCAAAATTCAAGTTCTTTCCTTCCCAAACAATCTTCGAGATGGCCATATTGGCAAAGAGGTCGAGTTGGAGTTTTTTAAAATCAACTTTCGCTATATAATGAATTGTATTGCGTCCTTTGATGAACTTTTGCTCCGGCAGTACCTCCAGCGAAAGGTCGTAATAATGCACATCATAGCAGTTTCTAAGAGGCGAAAGGCTTCCTCGAAGTGTATCCTGACGAGTGTACTGCGCCAGAGAACTATGGGCAATAAGCAAAAACAACAAGTAAAAGCAAGATTTTTTCACTATCTGAAAAGGCTTTGGTAAAACATAAAGTAAAGATGCAAAAAATCTCCGAATCCGCAAGAGATAGGTCAAAGCAAAGCAAATTTATAAAATCAGGCAAAAATATTCTCCTTTTTTCATTCTGAAAATCAATCTACTACAATTTATTG
>DAIQNQ010000214.1:0-3980 GCA_036788275.1 Thermonemataceae bacterium | reverse complement strand
ATACTTTGCCTTTTGTTTGTACTTATCGGTGTTGTTTTTCTCTGCTGCTACAAACCACGCACAACAATTAGACTTAATCGGTAAAGACAAAAACCCCTTCAAGCTTTCGGGGGGCATTTCTACAAGCCATGTGTTTTATGATGTAGCGGGCATAGAGCAGCGCCGCGAACCCTACAATTACTTTCTTACGGGCAATTTGCAGGCGGAGCTGTATGGCATACAAATGCCAGTTTCCTTTAGTGTATCCAATCAGAATACTTCTTTTCAGCAGCCTTTCAACCAGTACCGCTTGGCACCCTCTTACAAATGGCTGCGAAGCCAGATTGGCTGGGGCAGCCTTTCTTTTTCCAACTATACCCTTGCCGGACACCTCTTCAATGGTATTGGTATAGAAGCCAGCCCCGAAGGGAAGTTTCAGGGGGCTATTATGTACGGGCGTTTGCAGCAGGCAGTATCTCCCCTGCGCGACACCATGGGCATACTTACCAACAACCAAGCGGCCTACCGACGTATGGGGGCGGGAGCCAAATTTTCTTTCAAACACGAAAAAGACCAAGTGGACTTGATTGTGTTCAGGGCTTGGGACGACCCCAACTCACTGGGCTTGGTGCCCGACAGCCTGCAGCTGCGCCCCGAAGAAAATCTTGTGCTCTCGGTAAATGCCCAAAAAAGCCTCTTTAATTCCTTGTTGCTTCAAGTAGAAATTGCCTCTTCGGCACTCACCAGAGATATGCGTGCGCAAGGCCAAGGCAGCAATTTGGGTATTTTTAGTGGCTTGGGCGCCTTGCTTCCTTCCAATCAGAGCACTTCCGTGTATCAAGCCTTAAAAGCAGGCCTTACCTATCAGCACAGCAAATTCAATCTCGGCGCAAGCTTTGAGCGCATAGACCCCGAGTACAGAACCCTTGGGGCTTATTTTTTTAATAATGATTTAGAAAACTGGACGGGTAATTTCTCCAGTGCCTTTTTCAAACAAAAAGTGCAGCTCTCGGCCAATGCAGGTTTGCAACGCAATAACCTACAAAATGATAAAATATCCCAAATGGAGCGTTTTATTGGGGCGGTAAATCTGAACCTGAACCTCAGCTCCAAGCTGAATGTAGGAGGAAGCTATTCCAATTTCCAGACCTTTACAAATATTCGTTCCAATTTTGTTACCATCAACCAAGGCTCTCCTTTCGATAATCTTGATACGCTTAATTACAGGCAAATTTCACAAAATGCCACCTGCAATATCAACTACCAGCTAAGCAATAGTACCCAATCGAGCCAGTCTATCTCTACCCAATTGCTCTATCAAACGGCTCTCGACGACCAAGGCGGGGAAGTCAGAAACGGAGGCCGCTTCTATAACTTTAACTTTGCTTACAACTACAATTTCAATCCTACGCAATTGGGCATCACCTTTGCCTTCAATGCCAACAAAAACGAAGTAGAAATGGGCAATTCCTCTACCTTAGGCCCTACTGTGGGAGTGTCCAAACCCTTTTTAGATAAAAAGCTACGCAACAGCCTTTCTGTATCGCTCAACAATGCCTACAATGAGGGCATCCTCGGCAACAGTATTGTCAATGTACGGCTTAGCAGCTCCTACACCCTGCTCCAAAAGCACAATCTCAGCCTGAGTATGGTGGCATTGAGGCGCACACAGGCACTTTCAGAAAATGCCCCCGCCCAATTTACCGAATATACCGCTACCTTTGCGTACAGTTATAATTTCAATATCATAGGAAAATAAAATGCCTTGTCTCTGATGAAACACCTCCACACACTTTCTTCTTTTTTATTATCTTTCCTTTTTTTATTGCTTTGCCAAAGCTCCGGCTTTGCCCAAAAAGACACCCTTGCTTTCAGGGTAATTGCCAAGGCTACCGAAAAAAAAAGTATTCTGCTGCGCTGGGCACCTGTCAGCAGCAGTGCTTGGCTCTATGGCAATCGGCAAGGCTATACCATAGAACGCTACCTGCTTACCCGCAATAATGAGCTGGTATTGCCGCCCCTACAAAACCTGAAAGAAAAGATACAATGTCTGCCTTTAGATGCTTGGGAAAAGCTTTCGGAAAGCGAATATTTCGCTCCTATCGCAGCACAAGCCCTTTATGGCGAAAGCTTTGAATTGGAGGGCAGCAGTTCGGAGGTAGCATCTTTTATCAATGCCGCCAGAGAGCAAGAAAACCGATATTCCTTCGCAGTTTTTGCCTCAGATATGTCTTGGAAAGTAGCCGAAGCATCGGGCTTGGCTTGGGAAGACAAAGCGCCTGTGGATAATGAGCGTTATTTGTATAAAATATATCCCAACAACCCCAATAATGCCGATATACTCATTGATACAGCCTTTGTATTTATAGGCTTGCAAGACTACCAAAGCTTGCCCAGAGTTACCAAATTACAAGGTGATTTTGCAAATAAGACAGTAAGCTTGCAGTGGAATCAAGAAATTTATAATCGTTTTTTTTCTGCCTATATCGTAGAGCGTAGCGACAATGGCAAAGACTTCGCAGCTACCTCCGAAATACCTTTTGTGAGTACTTACAGCCAGTCTGAAGGAATTGCTTTTAAGATTGACTCTCTGCCCGAAAATGACAAAATATATTATTTCAGAATCCGTGGCATCACTCCTTTTGGAGAGCTGAGCGCCCCCTCCGACACCATTTCGGGAAAAGGCTATATTCCACTCTCAGGAAACCCCATCATCGAAGATGCTTACAGCAATGATAACCAAAGCATACAAATCTATTGGAACATGCCCGCCGAAGCCCTTGCACAAGTAAAAGGATTTTCCATAGAAAGAGCTGAGCGTATCGAGGGATTTTACAGCACTGTATCCAAAGAGCTGCTTCCACCCTCTCAGAAAGAATTCATAGACAAGGATGCAAGAACTTCGAATTATTACAGAATAAAAGCACACGGACAGAAAGAAACTGAGTATGCTTATTCCCTGCCCTATTATATACCGCTGGTGGACAGTATGCCTCCGGCTGCCCCTATCAATATTGCAGGAAATATTGATAGTTTGGGGGTGGTGAAGCTCTATTGGCAAGCCAATACCGAAGATGACCTGCTCGGATATCGTGTGTATAGAAGCAATGCTCCTAATGATGAATATTCCTTGGTCTCTAAAGAAACCCTGAGCAATACTCAGTTTTCAGATACCATCAATATCAATACACTTACCAAAAAAATCTATTATAAAATAGTAGCCATAGACCGGCACTTTAATCCTTCTGCTTTTTCGGAGGCGCTCGCTCTTACGCGTCCTGATAAAATTGCGCCGGGTGCAGCCGTATTCAAAGCTGTCAATAGCAAAACGGAGGGGGTTGAGTTGCAATGGTACAAGAGTGCGGATGATGACGTAGCCAAGCAAGTGCTTTACAGAAAGAAAACCGGCGCCCGTGAATGGGAGGTGCTGGTCTCGCTCGATGCTAATCAAGATACCTACTTAGACCAAAGCACTGATATAGGCATCTTGTATGAATATACGCTTGTCTCCATAGATGAGGCCGGTCTGGAATCACCTCCTTGCCGCCCGGTAAGCGCCAGAAAGCTGGATAATAAAGATAAAATATCCGTAAAAGGCCTTACAGGTACTCCTCAGCGAGAACAAAAAGTAATTGTTTTGAAATGGCAATATGAAGAGCTAAAAGAAGTGGATAGATTCATTATATTCAGGGCAAAAAATGATGAAAAATTATCTGTTTTAAGTTTTTCAAAAAGTACCGAATACCAAGACAATTTTCATCTGAAGGTAGGCAATAGCTATCGCTACAAAATAAAAGCAGTATTTAAGGACGGTACAGAGTCGAAGCTCTCCGAACAGCTCGTGGTACAATGGTAATGAAAGCAAAAGCGTCCTGCAAGACTTTTTATCTTGCAGAACGCTTAAAAGCAAGTATTTATTGTCTTTATTGTCGGGTAAAGGTAAATGTCTCTCTAAGCGTAACTCCTTCCTCTTCAAATGAAGCACTCAATCGAAGTGTAGT
>DAIQNQ010000213.1:0-4006 GCA_036788275.1 Thermonemataceae bacterium | reverse complement strand
TTTAAGATTTGTACTTGTTAATATCGTTTTTCAGTTCTTCTACCTTCTTGCGGTAGTCGTCTATTTCCTGCTCTTTGTCATTTTGTAGGTTGCTCACACGCTCCTGAATACGCTTGAGAATATCCACATTCTGGCCGCTCTTTTCAGTATTTTTGAGCTGCTTGCTAATGTCGCGGGTGATGATAGAAGCCCCGATAATGGTCTTTTGCTCGTCAAAAATAGGTGTAAGCGACACGTCGAAGAAGCGATTGCGAATTTTATCAATGATACTGACTTCCTCGCCTTTGAGAGCGCGGTCGCAGATATTCTTCCAATGCGGGATTTGCTCCGGCGGTATCATCGAAAATACATTGTAGCCCACATCGAGGTCTAAGCCTACTTCTTCATATCTTACTTTTAGTGGCTGATTGATAATCGTGATGTTGTAGTCGTGGTCTATGGCCAAGATACCATCACTCACATTGTCTATCACGGTGCGGATACGTGCTTCGCTGAGGCCGAGGGTTTGGTTTTTCTCCAGCAGCTCTTTGTGGATACTTTGCAGTTCTTGCAAGCTGATTTGGAGTTGTCTTTCGTTTTCCTCAAGCATTTGGGTACGCGCTTCCAGCTCTTGGAGGAGGTGCTGCTTTTCGAGCTCACCAACTTTGCGGCGGGTAATATCTTGCGCAAAAATAGCCACCCCTATCACAATGCCCTCTTCGTTTTCGATGGGATTGTAATGCACCTCAAAAGTAGAAAAAACACCTTCTTGCAAGTAGGATTCTTCTATGGTAAACTTAAAACCCTGCAAGGCTTTGTCGAGATGCCCTTTTACTTTTTGCTGCTCTTCTTCTACAAAAAGCCTAATAAACTGCGTGCCTTTTCTTACTTCTATCCCTTTTTTCTTTTGTGCTTCTATAAAAGCCTTGTTGGCGCTGAGAATCTTGTATTTGAAATCTACCGATACCACTGCATCGCCCAGGTTATTGATTAGGGCAGAGACATTGGCCTCTTCATCTTTGAGTTCTTCTTGCAGCTCCATCATTTCGTCTTGGGTGGCCTGCAGCTCTTCAAGATTCTGTCGAAGTTCTTCTTCTTGGGCTTTCAGTTCTTCATTTTTTTGTTGTAGCTCTTCTATCAATGACTTTTGTAGCCCAAGGTCATCGGGCAATTTAGAAAAAATCGCAATAAACGGAGGTGTGGCTTCTATCCACTGAAAAACAATCTCTTCAAAAGGATAGCGCTCGCTTGTTTTTACAGAGATACTGAAGGACTGCCGCGACTGCCGCAACTTTCGCAACGCCTCACGCCATTCTACCAGCAGCTCCTTGGGCAGCACTTCCAGCAGCCCCTGCCCACTTTGTAAAGGAAACAGATGCGCATAGAAAGTCTCAAAACTTTTGTTCCAAGCTTGTATTTTCCATTCGGCATCTATCACCAAAAGGGCATCATCGCTCAGATTGAACCAACTCTGTGCTATGGCACGCTCTTGCTGCTGCCATTTTTTGCTTCGGCGCTGCAAAGCCACAAAGAGCAAAGCGATACACGACAAAAGCCCCAAGTGCAAAAGTCCTGAAAAATACCAAGCAGCATCTTCCAGATGGCGGCCTTGCCCCCACCAAAAAAATATATCCCAAAAAGCTCCAAGCAGCAGCATGGTGGCCAACAATAGGTATTTGCTGCTTACTGAAATACGCATGCGAATCAAGTTTTACCGCTATAATAACGTGGGTACAAAGTGAAAATTACTTTGTGCAATATAAATTTACCATATTTTTAAGGCTAATATCTGATTTTTTTCAAACTTAATTAAATTTTTGCTTATTTTAATCTTTGAAATAAGACTCCAAAACTCAATGCTGCAAAAATATATTGGTGTATTGCTCTTATGCGTGATGGGAACGGTGGCAGAAGGACAACAAGGAGACGCTCCAATACAATACCTGCCCCCGCCCGACAGCACTCTGGCCCATTCCGACAGCCTGCGCATCAGCCGTATTCATTTTATTGGAAATAAAAAAACAAAAGACCTGATTCTACGCCGTGAGCTGGACATTCAGGAGGGCGATTGGCTTGCCCAAAGCCAAATGAAAGAGATTCTTCTCAAAGAGCGCAACAAAATCTTCAATACCGACCTCTTCGTAACCGTAGATGTACGCAGCCGCCCCGACAGCAGCCAAAGTGCGGCTATCGAGGTGGACTTCCTGCTGGAGGAGCGCTGGTACCTCTTTCCGGTGTTTATTTTTGAGTTGGCCGACCGCAACTTCAACGAGTGGTGGCGCGACCGCGGTGCCGACCTGCGCCGCACCAACTATGGGGCGCGCTTTGTAAAGAGAAATGTACGAGGGCGCAACGAAACTATTGAGCTACTGGCTCAGTTTGGCTTTACGCAGAAGTTTGAAGTAGCTTACTTCTTCCCTTATCTCGACCGCCGGCAGCGCTTTGGCTTGGAACTGCGCAGCAGCTATGCCCAAAACAAAGAGATTGCCTTTGAGACCTTCGACAACAAGCTCAACTTTTTCCGAAGCGAGGAGGTACTCCGCGACCGCTTTAGTGCCGGCCTGCGCCTGCGCCTGCGCGAGGGCTTCTACCGGTTTCACTTCCTCTCGATTAACTATGCCCAAAACCGAGTGGCCGACTCTATCTCCCTGCTCAATCCCGATTTTTTTTGGCAAGGCAATACAAAGCAGCGCTACTGGACATTGAGATACCAATGGGTAGAAGACCGCCGCGATGTAGCCTACTACCCGCTTCGTGGGCATTTTCTCTCTCTGATAACCGAAAAAGCAGGACTGAGCAAGCAAGAAGAAGTAGATTTGGCGCGCCTTACGCTGCAAGGCACGCTGTTCAGGCATTTGGCGGGGCGCTGGTTTTATGATGCAGAGCTGCGGGCGCGTTTGCTCTGGCAAAACAAACAACCTTATGCACAGGCACAGGGCTTGGGCTATGGGGAGGACTTTCTACGAAGCTACCAGTTTTATGTGATTGATGGACAAAACTACGGACTCTTTCGCTCCAATCTCAAATACGAGATTTTCAATATCCGCCGCACGCTCAATTTTATCCCACTTCAAGAGTTTCGTACTTTGCCTTTGGCACTGTATGCACGGGTATATTTTGATGCGGGCTATGTGCAAGACCAAGTATTTACCAACACCAACAACCAACTGGCCAATACTTGGCTGTATGGTAGCGGTGTAGGGCTCGATTTGGCTTCTTTCTATAATCTTGTGTTTCAAATAGACTACGGCATCAATCGCCGCGGTGAGACGGGGCTGTTTTTCAATATCAGGGGCGCTTTCTAATGGCTAATGCAAAACAAAAAGCCGCTCGAAAATTGTTTCGAGCGGCTTTTCTGTATCAAAACAATGTGAGATTAGGGCATCAATACGGTGTCTATCACGTGGATAGTACCATTAGAAGCGGCTACATCTGCTGTAACAACAGTAGCGTTTCCAATCATTACTTTTCCATCTTTAATACTTACTTTCAATTTGCCACCTTGCAGTGTCTCTACTTCTTGACCGTCTGTCAAGTCAGTTGATTTTACACTGCCTTTCACTACGTGGAAGGTCAAGATTTTAGAAAGTTTTTCTTTGTTTTCAGGCTTCAACAAATCTGCGATAGCATCTTTACCTACTGCATCAAAAGCAGCATTGGTAGGAGCGAATACAGTCAATTGCTCTTCGCCGCTTACTGCCTCTACCAAACCAGCTGCTGAAAGTGCTGCTACAAGTGTGCTGAAGTTAGCTTCGTCAGCCATTGCAATTTCAGCGATATTTTTGGGCTTAGCCTCCATCACTTGGGGCTCTTCTTCCTGAACAGTGCTATCTACACTGGTAGTGTCGGCTTCTTGAGTGGTGGTTTCGCTTCCGCCGCAGCTCCATAGGAGGGTACTCAAAGCAAATACTGATAGGAATAATAATTTCTTTTTCATGGGTAAGAGATTTTTTGTGTTTATGATGAATAAGGTGCTGGACATTTACAACACCTTAACTAAAACGTTTGCTATGCTAAATTGTTTTGG
>DAIQNQ010000212.1:0-4021 GCA_036788275.1 Thermonemataceae bacterium | reverse complement strand
CAGAAAACTGTCGGGTGGAAAAAACATCTGACACGACAGGAAATACTGATACAGTGGTAAGCGGACGCTTGCAAAACAGTAGGTCGTAGGACACTTTGCTGAACCTACGACCAGATGGGGAACTCTGTATTAACCCATTGAATGGAAACCCACCTTATTTCCTTCTGTGTCAATAAAAAGTGCAATAAAGCCTCTGTTATCACCAATAGCTGTTTTCGGCAGAATAACTGTCCCACCGGCACTTTCTACTCTGCCCAACGGAACTGAAAGGTCATTTCCGCCATCTAAGTAAACCGTTGTGCCCGTCATTGCAGGAACAAAGTTTTCGCCCCAAGCAATTGCTCCGCCAAAGCCGCCTTTTTGTGGCTCAGATGGCAAATAGGCATATTGCCTATTGGGGTCGTCATGAATTTGAGCATCTAACACTTTTGCATAAAAAGTCTTTGCTCTTTCGAAATCCGCAGCAGGTATTTCAAACCAATTTAGAGAATTTACCATGTTTACTAAAGTTTGAATGAGTATTTATTAAAGTTTATTTTTTATTTGCTAAGGAATTAGTACCGTTTTACGGTATCACTTCATAAGTGGCCTTGATATTTCCTTTTGTTGCTTTTGAATAAGAACAAATTGATTGAGTGGCCTCTACCAGTTTTTTTGCAGTATCGTAGTCCACATCATTTATTTTAATCAGAAGATGGGCGCCCAGATGATAATTACCGTTTTCATGTAATACACCAATCTTAGCAGTTACGAAGACTTCTCCAATGGTAACTTTTTGGATTCCTGCTGCAATTGCTACGCTCGTACCAAAACAAGCCGACCAAGCCGCTGCAAATAGTTGTTCGGGATTGGTTGCGCCACCAGCACCGCCCATTTCTTTGGGAAACCGGATGTCTATATCCAGTAAACCATCTGATGACTTTGCGTGACCGTTACGACCTGCGAACGTTGTCACTTCTGCTTCATAAATTGTTGCCATTTTTTAAAATTTAATGATTAATGATTTCTGATTTGCTTAAAGTTTATTTTGCCCAAATGTGTCTTTGTGGACTTTATTTTCCGTATAGTAGCATCAACTCTATGTCTATTTTCAGCAAGCAGTTTGGCTGTAATGTTACCGAAGGCTGTACTTGCTCCTATAATTAAAATGATTTTACTTGCCATATTTGATACTTTGTTTTATTTTTGTAGTGTAAATATTCAGAGTTAAAAAGAATAAAACAAGTAGGACATTTAAAATGTGTAAGTATGAAAAATAATACTAATGCTGATAGTCAAGAAGTTAAAAACGAAAAAATTCTTGTTTTTGATGAAATATCTTGTCCCGTAACTGCAACGATGCAAGTTTTAGGTGGAAAATGGAAAGCAATTTTAATTAATGCTATCTATCATACCTCTCCTGCAAGGTTTGGAGAATTGAAGCGAAGTGTCAAGGGAATTACTCAATCAATGCTTACTCAGCAGTTGAGAGAATTAGAAGAGGATGGCTTAATAAGCAGGAAAATTTATGCCGAAATCCCCCCAAGGGTCGAATACACATTAACTGAGTTTGGGCTTACGTTGTCGCCAATAATGCAATCTATGGCTAAGTGGGGGGAAGAATACCGAATGAAAAAGAAAAAGGTGTAGTGGGCTAAAATATCTTACGCTGTCCCCGCCGTGTTTGAGCTAAACGACACCACTTTAACCTGAGGAGATAGTTGCTTATGGCAGGTAGAAAAAACATCTGATACGGCGGGAGCTAAAAAAGCGAAAAGCAAACCCGAAGGCTTGCTTTTCTTGTTTTCTCATATTTTCCAAAACTCTCATTTATTCTTTATCTCAAAAAGAGCATCAAGGTAATCACCGCCGTAGAGGCCGCCATCCCTCCATAAAACAGCCCCACGCCCCAACCTACGTGTCCAGAGGACATACGCTTCAAGATAAAGGGCAAGGCACTGATAGAGAGTAGCCCATAAATAGCCCCCGCCGCTACCATCATTAGATAAGCCGTGGGGGGGTGTACCACCGAAATACCAATGATAGATACCACCAGCGCCAAGGCACAAGCAAACCACATACTCTTTTGTGCCCCCAAGCGATCTACCACAAAGCTAAGCGGAATAGAAAACAGCGCCGAAGCCAGCAGAATGCCTGATTGCACGTAGTCGTCGTTGGGAAATACAGGTAGTGAACGAAGCAAAAATACAGGCAGTGCAAAAAAGATGGTGCTTTTAAACAGTCCTATAAAAAATCCTATAATGAAAACAACGAGAGACGGTGTATCTTTGCGCTCTTTGTCTTCTGCTTTTCCTTGCTCGTGGGCTTGGTATTGTACATCGCGCTCTGTGATGGTCTTGAGTGCATAGCCTGCCGAGACTAACAGCAACCCGGCAAAAATAAAAGTACCTGTAAATCCTATTGCATCTAAAATTTTGATTACAAAAGGCTCTATGGCGTAAATCACCCCAAATACCGTAGCCAATACGCCCGCAACACGCGGAAACTTATCTATGGGTGCAAAAGACTCTACCAAAGAGATAGCCGGACTGTGGAAGGTACTCATCGCAGCCAGCCACAAAATCACCAATACGGGCAAAGCCCAACGAAAAGCACTGGAGGGGTCGGTAAGGATAGCCAAGCTTACCGCAATGAAAATGACTGCGGCAAAAGCAATTCCTGAGATAATGACCGGAAATTTACTCCCGTGGCGATGCGACATCCTGTCGGCCAAGCGCCCCGAAATAGGGTGAAAAATTCCCCCCAACAAGCCCTGCGCTACAATGAGCAAGGCAGCCAGTTCTATAAACTGAAACTTTTGGAGCAGCACGGGTTGGTATTTTTCGTAAGCCAGCCAGCCAATCGTGATAGTGGCTTCTAAGGTGGCCAAACCTATAATTTGCCTCCAAAAAGTAGGGTTGGCTTGCGGCTTAGAAGAACCGATGCCTTCGGAAGAGGGGATGGCAATTTGCATAGAAAATGCTCGTTTTGATTTATTATACAAAAATTGAATGTAATTTTGAAGACATATACGGATTGACTTCGTGATTTGGTTTTTCTTACATATACTTTTATAGAAATGTTGATAAAAATAGGTACAAGAGGCAGCCGCTTAGCACTTTGGCAAGCAGAGCATGTGGCCGCACTTCTCCAACAAAAAGGGCTGCAAACGGAGTTGGTGATTATCGAAACCAAAGGCGATAAAATATTGGATAAGAGCCTCTCCAAGATAGGTAGCAAGGGGGTGTTTACAGAAGAGTTGGAGCAGCAGCTTCGCAGCCAAGAGATAGATATTGCCGTACACAGCGCCAAAGATGTACCCTCCGAAATGGCCGAAGACCTTACATTGATTGCCTTTACAGAAAGAGAGCGCGCCAATGACGTGCTGCTGAGCCACAAGCCAGTCAATCTCACAGAAAATATCACCGTAGGTACTTCTTCCACAAGGCGCGTAGCGATGCTCAGGCATTACTATCCGCATATCCGCACAGTGGATATGCGCGGCAACCTGCAAACACGTATTCGCAAGCTCGAAGAGGGGCAATGCGATGCCCTGCTACTGGCTTATGCCGGTGTACATCGTATGGGATACGAAAAACTGATTGCAGAGCACTTATCGCTCGAAACATTTACGCCTGCTGCGGGGCAAGGCAGCGTGGCGATTCAGGTAGCCACAAGTCTCTCCAAAGAAAAGCAAAACTTGCTGCGCGAGGCACTCAATCATCGCCCTACGGAGCAGCGCCTCTTGGCCGAGCGTGCTTTTTTGCATACTTTGCAAGGAGGATGTAGTGTACCTGTCTTTGCTTTGGCAACTTGGTTGGGCGACTTGCTGCACCTGCAAGGCGGTGTGGTAAGCTTAGACGGGCAGCAGCTCATCAGGCACGCGCGCACCAAGGAGGCTGCGCAGGCCGAGACTTTGGGCAAGCAGCTTGCCGAGGAGGTCTTGGCCTTGGGCGGAGAAGCGATTCTCAAGGAAATTAAGCAAGGAAAAGCAAGCTAAGACCTTTTTTTCTTTTTCTGGTATTTGGGCGCGGAGTATTGC
>DAIQNQ010000211.1:0-4035 GCA_036788275.1 Thermonemataceae bacterium | reverse complement strand
AGATTATCCTCCAAACCCTGCAATTGGCCAAGACCTTGGGCGTGCGCTTTGCCTTTCCTACACAAACTCTCCATATTGAGGAGATGCCCGAAAAGCAGTCGCTCACCCCTGTTTACGAGGACGAGTACCTCTCCAAAGCGCAGCTCGACGGGCGCTTGCAAGCTTTCTTTGGCAATCATCAAAAGCCCCAAGCGTAAGCCCTCCCAGCAGGTATATAAGCCTCTGCCCAAAGCATTGTCCGCTTTGAGCAGAGGCTTTATAAATATTTCCTACCAAAACCTTGTAAAACTCTCCAAAGAATACTACTTTTAGTAAGATAGATGACATTTATCTGTCCCCTGTATTTACTTTTTAAATCAAGTAATATTTTATGGACGAAAATCAAAAAATAGAGGCTTATATCCAGCAAATCATGCGTATCAAAGCCTCCAAAGAAGAAGACCGCCTCCAAGACGACTATCGGAGCATTGCAAGAGAACTGGGCTTTGAAGAGGCCGATTTGGCGGCCATCGAAGAAGAGCGCCTCAAAATGATACAGATGGGCAAGGGCTTTTTGATGCACCAGCAGCCGCAAGATGCCGTAGAAATCCTTGAAAAAGCGTATATGATTGATGCCAAAGACGAGGCTACCCTTCAGTACCTTGCCGAGGCTTATGGCATGCTGTATGTGAAAAGCAACAGAGCCGAACTGAAAAAACGCAGCGAGGAATTTGCCTCGGCCTGCCTCCAAGTAAACCCCCAAAACCAATCTGCCTTCCGCATCATCCAATCGGTGCGCTACCAGCCCACACGCAAAGTTCGCTGGGGAAATATTGTGGGTTTTGGTGCAGCATTGGGCTTGGTAGCACTCTTGGCGCTGTGGTGGATACCCTCCGGCAACTCCAGTACCACTCCCAGCGATACAGGCAGCGATGTAGTATTACAACAAAGCAGCGAAAGTGGCACTTTGGTACAAGCCAACGATGCACAGGCTTGGAATGTGCTGCAAGGTGGGCAAGAAGCCTTTGTATTTGAAACCAACTCTGCCAATATCAAAATCTTCTATGAGGGGCGCAGCCAATCGCTGGCCGCCAAAAATAAAGGTGAAAAGCGCAAATACTATGACCAAAGTGGCAAGCAGGTACTCGAAGTGCGCATGTATTCCGGCGAGAGTCGCTTCAAGATAAAAGATGCCCAAGGCAATGAAAAATGGAAGGTAAAATGGACAGAAAGCAAAATTAAAATAGAAGCCGCCCAAGGCAATGCCCTCTATGAGCTGAAACGCAGCGAATCGGGCAAGGTAAAAGTCCTTTCCGGTGCCAACGAAATCGGCAGCGTAGGCCTTCCTAATGCCGAAAAACTACTCGATATAGAAATACAAGGCAGCCAAGCCCTGCAAGTAAAGGCCGAAAACCCGCTCTTTGCGCATGCGGTACTCGGCATTACCGAGATTCCGCTGGCAGAACGATTGACTATCGCTGCGGAATTAGCCTTCAGAAAATTCTGAAAAAAAGACTTTTAGGCATAAATTATAAGGAAATTTATTTTGAATATAACTTTTTTTACAATAATTTAGGCCTGCACAACAAAATCGCTTTACTAAATCTCTAAATGCAACTTTTATGAAGGATTTTTCATGGTACAAGAGCTACCCCAAAGAAGTAGCCCAAAGCATAGACCCCGATAAATATAGCTCTTTGGTGGCCTTGTTAGAAGAAAGTTTTGAGCAATATGCTGATTTGCCTGCTTTCTCCTTTATGGACAAGGTAATCAGCTACCGCGAAACAGAAAAGCTCTCCCGACAATTTGCTGCCTATCTCCAAAGCATCGGCCTCAAGCCCGGCGATAAATTGGGTCTCCAAATGCCCAACATCATGCAATATCCTATCGCACTTTTTGGCGCGTTGCGAGCCGGACTGACCGTCGTAAACGTAAATCCGCTCTATACCGTGCGCGAAATGGAGCATCAATACAAGGATGCCGACGTGAAAGCCACCGTCATTGTGGCCAACTTTGCCGCCAACCTTCAACAAGCTCTGCCTCATACCAATATCAAACAGGTGATCGTAACAGAAATCGGCGACTTGCTCGGCGGCCTGAAAGGTACTATCGTGAACTTTGTGGTGAAAAACGTAAAGAAAATGGTACCCGCCTACAATATTCCCAATGCCATTTCTTTCAAAAAGGCCTTGGCCATCGGTGCAGGTAAAACCTTCCAAAAGCCCGAAATCAAAAATGAAGATTTGGCCTTCTTGCAATACACAGGCGGTACTACGGGCGTATCGAAAGGTGCCATGCTCTCGCACCGCAACGTACAAGCAAACGTAATTATGATTCAGGAGTGGATGAAACCCAAGCTCAAAAAGCGTGAGGAAGTGGTCATTACGCCCCTGCCGCTGTATCATATCTTTGCCCTCACGGTAAACTGCTTCTCGATGTTTAATATCGGTGCCAAAAACATCCTGATTGCCAACCCAAGAGATATTCCGGCCTTTATCAAAGATATGCAGAAAAACCCCTTCACGGTGCTTACAGGGCTGAATACGCTCTTCATCGCGCTGATGAACAATCCTGAGTTCAGCAAAATCAATTTCTCTAAAGTAAAAACCGTAGTGGCCGGCGGTATGGCGATGCAAAAGCCCATTGCCGAAAAATGGAAGCAGCTCACCGGCGTAAGTGTGGCCGAAGGCTATGGCCTTAGCGAAACCTCGCCTGTACTTACTTGCAATCCCATTGACGGTAGCGACCAAGTGGGCACCATCGGCTTGCCGATGCCTAATACCGAAATTGTGCTTTTAGACGACGACGGCAAAGAGGTAGCCCTCGGCGAAGCAGGCGAAATCTGCGCCAAAGGCCCTCAGGTAATGGCAGGCTATTGGAATCGCCCCGACGAAACCGAAAAAGTATTTAATGAAGATGGTTTCTTCAAAACAGGAGATGTGGGCGTAATGCAAGAAGATGGCTTCTTCCGTATTGTGGACCGTAAGAAAGATATGATTCTCGTATCGGGCTTCAATGTGTATCCCAATGAGGTAGAAGACGTAGTGGCAGGCCACCCCAAAGTACTCGAAGTAGCCGCTATCGGCGTGCCCGATGCCAAAGCTACGGAGCGTGTGAAAATCTATGTGGTAAAGAAAGACCCCAGCCTCACCGAAGAGGAACTGCGCGAGTACTGCGCCGCCAACCTGACAGGCTACAAGCAGCCGCGCGATATTGAGTTCAGAACGGAGCTGCCCAAATCGAATGTGGGCAAGATTCTCCGCAAAAAACTCAAAGACGAACTCAAAGAAAAAATGGGTACGGCTTAGGCAAAGTCTCTTCATCTCCCGAAAAATAGCTTTTCGGGAGATTTTTTATTTTTGTAATTTCAATTTTATACATTTTACCTAACTATCAAAATCAATATGACTATGAGAAAAAATCTCCTCGCACTTGGTGTATTATTGCTCACAGGCCTGCTTTTGGGCGCATGCAGCAGCGACAAAAAAGAAGGTACGCAACAAGAAAAAAGCGATAGCGCCAGCGAATCAAAAAGCGCCAGCGAATCAAAAAGTGAGACCAAAGCCAAAGGCTGTCTCTTGGCTTTTAGAGAAAATAATATCCAAGATTTGGTGGGTGTAGAGAAAGTTGCAGAAATTTTGGGCATTCCGGCAGACAAAATCAATGTGCGAGACAATAGCAACCTCAAGCTCAGCCCGGATATTACTGCCTGCCTCTTTGAATGCGCCTCCGAAACCCAACAAGGCACCGTGAGCGTAGGCCAAATCAAAGAAGTGAAGCCCGATATATTCAGAGTACAATATAATGATGAATTTTACAGCAGAAATGGCCGTGAGGCGCGCTATCTCGACGATGCTATTGGCGATGGTGCAGTGTATGTCTTCGATTCCGGCAATGTGATTCTGACGGTACTGCTTGGCGAGGAAAGCTTTATTGTACAGCTCTACGCCAATAAAAGAAGCAAGGAAGAAAATCTGGAAATTGCCAAAAAGATAGCCTTGGAAGTACTCAAAAAATGTAAGTAGAATTTATTACCTACAAAAAACGCCTAAAAGT
>DAIQNQ010000210.1:0-4064 GCA_036788275.1 Thermonemataceae bacterium | reverse complement strand
GCAAAGAATTATTCTATCAATTAATTGTCCAACAAGTTCAAATGAGTGATATACAAAAAGTCCACTTTATTGCTATTGGTGGCAGCGCCATGCACAATTTAGCACTTGCTCTTCACACACAAGGCTTGCAGGTGAGTGGTTCTGATGACGAAATCTACGAGCCTTCACGCAGCCGCTTGGCCGCCCACAATCTTTTGCCTGCCGAAATGGGCTGGTTTGCGGAGCGCATCAGTCCCGACCTTGATGCCGTGATTGTAGGCATGCACGCCCGCAAAGACAATCCCGAAGTGCAGCGTGCCCGCGAGCTGGAGATTCCTATCTACTCATATCCTGAGTATATATACCAAACTTGCATAGACAAGCAGCGTGTGGTGATTGCCGGAAGCCACGGCAAAACGACCATCACGGCGATGGTGATGCACGTGCTCCAGCATTTGGGAAGGCGCTTCGACTACCTCGTGGGCGCACAAGTAGAAGGCTTTGAGGTGATGGTAAGAATCTCGGAAGAAGCCCCCCTGATGGTGATAGAAGGCGATGAATATCCGGCTTCGCCCTTGGCTCCCAAGCCTAAGTTTTTGTATTACAAGCCGCATATCACTTTGATAAGTGGTGTGATGTGGGACCACATGAATGTATATCCTTCTGTAAACGACTACGTGCGGCAGTTCGATAAGCTGGCTGATGGCAGCCCCAAAGGCGGTTGTCTTATTTACAACGACGACGACCATATTGCCAATATGATTTGTGCCAAAGAGCGCGAAGACGTACTCAGTATTCCTTATCAGGCACACCCACATTTGCTCAAAGACGGAAAAGTATATCTGAAAACCCCTGAAGGCGATGTGCCCTTGCAGATATTCGGCGAGCATAACATGCAGAATCTCGCTGGAGCCAAGGCGGTATGCTTGCGCTTGGGTATCAATGAGCCGGACTTCTATCAGGCCATTCAGAGCTTCAAAGGAGCGAAAAATCGTCTTGAATTGCTTGCCGAAAACGGCCAAAGTGCTTTTTACAAAGACTTTGCTCATGCTCCTTCCAAAGTAAAAGCCACGACCAAGGCCATGAAAAAGCAGTATCCTCAGCGCAGCTTGGTGGCTTGTGTGGAGCTGCATACCTTTAGCAGCCTCAACAAGGAGTTTTTGCCCCAATACAAAGAAAGCCTGCAAGCAGCCGATACCGCTTTGGTGTATTTTAATCCGCATACACTGGCACACAAGCAGTTGCCCGCCCTCAGCAAAGAGGAAATTGCAGCGGCTTTCCAGCACAAAGATTTGCAGGTGTTCGATGACAGCCAAGCGCTGGAGGCCTACTTGCAGCAGCAAAGCTGGCAAAACAAAAACTTGCTGATGATGAGTTCCGGCACTTTTGGCCAGCTTGATTTGTCGGCCTTGGCCAAACAGATGCTCTCTTAAATTATTTTAATATTCGGCCTGCACTAAGCAGGCTTATACTTTTATTGCTTATGTTTCAGTTGCATCTCAAAAAGCCCTTGGTGATTTTCGACCTCGAAACCACCGGTATCAATATTTCCAAAGACCGCATCATTGAGTGCTCTTTTGTAAGGGTAGAAGTAAGCGGGGAAAAGACCGTAAAAACCAAGCGTATCAATCCCGAAATGCCCATTCCGGCAGCTTCGAGCATGATACACGGCATTTATGATGAAGATGTAAAGGAAGCACCTACCTTTAAACAGGTGGCCAAAAGCTTGGCCAATTTCTTGGAAGGCTGCGATTTGGCAGGCTTCAATATTATTCGTTTCGATGTGCCGATGTTGGTGGAGGAGTTTTTGCGTGCCGAGGTGGATTTTTCCCTCCAAAATCGCCGATTGATTGATGCGCAAAAGATTTTTCATCTCATGGAGCCACGTTCCCTTACGGCGGCTTACCGTTTTTATTGTGGAAAGGAGCTGGAGCACGCTCACTCTGCCGAAGCCGATACCTTGGCCACTTACGATGTGCTGCTGGCACAAGTAGAGCGCTACCAAGGCAAGGCCATCAAAGATGCGCAAGGCAAAGAATATGTGCCTGTACATAATGATATGGAGTCGCTGCACCTGCTCACTGCCGAAAAAATGGTGGACTTGGCCGGAAGAATGGTCTATAATGACAAAGGGCAGGAGGTATTTAATTTTGGAAAGTACAAAGGCCAAGTGGTGAGTGAGGTACTGGCCAAAGACCCCAACTACTTTAATTGGTTTCAGGAGGCCGACTTTCCGCTGGATTCTAAGCGCCGCCTTACAGAAATCAAGCTCAAGTCCTTCAATCAGAAAAAATAATTAATTGTTGATGGAAGCGCCTATTCCTTTTTTGCCACAGCTGGCCGACCAAGCCGATATGCTGCGCGCGTATGCCAGCCCGCTCGAAAAAGAGGTGCTGATGGCCTGCCAAGTAGCTTTCGGGCAAGAGGTGCTTCATCAAGTACCTGTCGAAGATTTTATTGTGCAATTTATGATTCCTGCGCTTGGCGTAGCCTTCGACCTGCTCGAAGAAGGCCACGAACACCCCGACGGCTACTTGGGGCTGTATCGCCGCAAAGAGCGCTTGGCTTATTGGCAATACCGCTATGTAGCCTTGGAAGGGGCGGAGTGGGCAGAAAGCAAAGAAAAAACACTGCAAAAACTCCTCAAAGCTTAGACATACTCAAATCAAAGTGGTTTTGCATAAAAAAGCCTTTAGAACCACCCCTAACCCCTCCTTGCGAAGGAGGGGAATTTAAAAACAAATGATTTTCCGTATAAAATCAAGATAATCAATCAGGGAAATCCTGAAAATCACTTTAATCTTGGTCCAAAAGCTACCTCATACTGCGCGGCCAGCTCTTGGAGTGAAGCTACTACCTCCTCGTGTAGTGGAATACCCTCTTTGCGGCGCAGGGCTTCCATCTCGCGCTCAGGGTCGCCGGGTACTAATACTTTTTCGCCTTCTACGGCGCGTGCATTTCTGAAAGTTTCTATCCAATTGTCCATGTGGCGTTTCAGCTCTTCTGCCGGGCGGAAGGCATCTATGCGCATCGCCCCCAAGAAATGGCCGATGCCCTCGCCCACGGGGTTTTCGGGGAGGGGCAAGTAGCTCACAAAAGGCGGCACCCAAGCCGCATAGTTAGCACCCGAAAATACTGCCGAGAAAATATCAACAATCGCCCCCAAGCAGTAGCCTTTGTGGCTGCCGTGGAGGCGGTCGCTGCCTAAGGGGAGCAGCGCACCTCCTTGTTTTCGGGCAAGGGGATTGGTGCTTATTTGTCCTTGGGCATCTTGCAGCCAGCCGAGGGGTGCTTCTTGGCCTGTACGCTCCAAGATTTCAAACTTGCCATTGGCGGCGGTAGTGGTGGCAAAGTCAGCTACAAAAGGGGGCTGATGCAGCGCCGGAATGGCCACGGCAATAGGGTTCGTACCCAAAAGCTTGTCTAAAGAAAACGTGGGTGCTACAATAGCACTGGCATTGGTCAGGGCAATGCCTATCATATCCTCCTCCAAAGCGAGCATGGCATGGTAGCCCGCGATGCCGAAGTGGTTGGAGTTCTTCACAGCCACCCAGCCCGTACCTACTTGCTTGGCTTTTTGTATGGCAATTTGCATGGCTTGCGGAGCAATCACCAAGCCTGCTCCGGCATCGGCATCGAGGGTGGCTGTTGAGGGTGTTTCATGTACGATACGGGCTTTTGCTTGGGCATTGAGGCGGCCTGCCTCCCAGAGGCGCACATAGCCTGCCAAACGGGCGATGCCGTGGGAGTCTATACCGCGCAAGTCGGCGGCAAGGAGCACTTCACTGGCCAGATGGGCTTGTTCGGGCGCAAAGCCAATGTGGATAAAGATACGTTTGGAGAAGTCGAGAAGTTGGGGGTAAGGGTAGTTCATTGTCAGGAAAGGCTATGTCTTGCTCAAAGATAGTGCTTTTTGAATATTGCCATATAATTTTCCTGCGACATAGTGAGGAAGTGAAATTTTCAGTGCTAAAAATAAAAAGAGCTTTTGTTCTTAAAAGTGAAATGCAAACAGAGTATAACTTTCGTATCTTTTGGTTTCTGCGAAAGTCCTAACAAAGGCTTGAAAAAAATATTCTTGGAAA
>DAIQNQ010000209.1:0-4083 GCA_036788275.1 Thermonemataceae bacterium | reverse complement strand
TAAAAAGCTTTTTGAAAGAGAAAGGATTTGCGGTGAGCCATCGCCTCGAAGAAGAAGTAAGCCACTTGGTATTGGGTGATATGCCCTCAGTACCTTTGGAGAAGTTGCTCAATGCCCCACAAAAAATTGTGGCGGCGGCACATCTCAAAGATTTTTTGCGACAGTACCAATCTTTGTACTTGCAGGAAAGCGCTCAGGAAAACCCAGAAGCAGAGGAGCATCTTCGCGAGCTATTGCAAAGTAGCAGTCAGGAGCATATTTTGCTGGCTTTGGAGCTAATTTATAGTGGCGGGCTTTCGGAACAGCTCAAATACGAACTGATTGCCATTTATTTGCTCCAAGACGATGCCAAACTGCTGAAAGCCGTAGAGCGCGTTTTTATGCGGCATTTGCCCGAAAGGCTTTTTATCCACCTCAAGCGTCAGCGCCGTCCCCACCAGCCTTGGCAAAGCCCGGAGTATTTTATAGCGTATTTTCAGAGCTTGGCACAGCCCGAGCTTGATATGGGGCGCATCGTCTCTTGTATGAGGCAGCAGCACAAGGGCAAGTACTTTGGGGCTGTTCCGTTGTGGCTTGATTTTCTCGTACTCAGCCAAGACAGTGCAGCCTCTGAGGGCTTTTGGAACAAGTCCACCATGCAGCGTTGCCTTAGGGCACAAGGGGTTTTCAAAGCGCCTCACAAGCTTCCTGCTTTGAGCAATACCATCGGCTATATGGAAGAGCTGCACGCCTTGGATTTGAGCCACAGCCGCCTGCGAAGTCTGCCTGCAAGTCTGCAAAATTTGCCTTTTTTGAGGGAGATAGACCTTTCTTTTTCTCAATTAGAAAGCCTGCCCGAAGTGCTTTTTACATTGCCCAAGCTGGAAGTGCTGCGTTTGGGGCACAACAAGCTCAAGCAGCTTCCTGAAGAAATCGGCCAGCTCCCACAACTCTTCAGCTTAGACCTCTCCCACAACCACCTGCGTCAGATTCCTGAGCAAATCTACGAACTCAAGCAGCTCCATTGCTTAAAACTCTCCCACAATCCGCTGGGAAAACGCGTTTTGGCCACTTTTCAAGAGAAAATCAAAACTGCTTTGCCTAATTGTACTTTGGTAATCTGAAAGTTGTTGAAAAGGAAAACAATTCTCCTTAACTTTGTGTCCTTAGAAAATCAATCTCAAAAGCCTCTCAATCCCAATGAACATCAATCTGCATCAAGCTGATACATTTGAAAATCGCCATCACGGATACTTTGGCGAAGACTTCCAAGAGATGCTGGCAGCAGTCGGCGTGAAATCCTTAGAAGAACTCATTGCGCAGACCGTGCCCGCCTCCATTCGTCTTGCCCAACCTTTGCAGGTTACTAAGGCACAAGGAGAGCACGAGTTTCTCAAAAATTTCAAAAAAATTGCCCAAAAGAATAAAATTTTCAAGTCTTATATCGGTATGGGTTATTACGATACCCATACGCCCCATGTGATTCTTCGCAATATCCTCGAAAATCCCGCTTGGTACACCGCCTACACGCCTTACCAAGCCGAAATCGCACAAGGACGCTTAGAAGCGCTTATCAACTATCAAACCATGGTGATTGACCTGACAGGCATGGAGATTGCCAACGCTTCGCTCCTCGATGAAGGTACTGCCGCTGCCGAAGCAATGACTATGCTCCACGCACAGCGCAAAAATGAAAAGAAAAATGCGAATACACTTTTTGTATCTGAGCAAGTATTTCCCCAAACCATAGACCTGCTCAAAACCAGAGCTACTCCCGTAGGCATACAGATAGAAGTGGGCAATCACGAAAGTTTAGACCTGACCCGCCCCGATTTGTACGCTGTATTGGTGCAATATCCCGCCCAAAATGGCGAAGTATATGACTATACGCATTTTATCGCTGCTGCCAAAGAGCAAAATGTGTTTGTGGCCGTAGCCTCCGACTTGCTCGCCCTTACTTTGCTCAAAGCCCCCGGCGAAATGGGTGCAGACGTGGTAGTGGGCAGCTCGCAGCGCTTGGGTGTACCCATGGGCTATGGCGGTCCGCATGCGGCATTCTTTGCCACCAAAGAGGAATTTAAAAGACATTTACCCGGACGTATCATTGGGGTGTCGGTAGATGCACAAGGCAACAAGGCCTACCGCATGGCGCTCCAAACTCGCGAGCAGCATATCCGTCGTGAGAAGGCCACTTCTAATATCTGTACTGCTCAAGTACTACTTTCAGTAATGGCAGGGATGTATGGCGTATATCACGGTGCCGAAGGCTTAAAGCAGATTGCCCAAAGAATCTTTGGCTTGAGCGAATTGCTCAAATTGCAGCTCCAAAAAGCCGGATTTGAGGTAGAAAACCAGTATCACTTCGATACCCTCAAAATTAAAGTACAAAACAAAGAGGCCATCTGCAAAGAAGCCGAAAGTCAAGAAGTGAACTTCCGCTATTTTGTCGATAATTTTATCGGGATTTCTTTGGATGAAACTACCCAACTGGCAGATGTAGCGCAGATTGTGGCTATTTTGACGAAAGCCGAAGGTAAAAACTTTACTTTTGATGAAAGCTTGGCTGATAATATACAGCTTCATCTGCCCGCAAGCCTCATCAGAACCTCCGCTTATATGACGCACCCCGTGTTCAACACTTACCATACCGAACACGAGATGCTGCGCTATATGAAATCGCTCGAAAACAAAGACCTTTCTTTGGTACATTCGATGATTTCTCTGGGGAGCTGTACCATGAAGCTCAATGCCACTGCCGAAATGATGCCTGTAACTTGGCCTGAAATGGGTAAGATTCACCCCTTTGCACCACAAAATCAGGCTTTGGGCTATCAGGAAATGATAGAAACCCTCTCTACTTGGTTGGCAGAAATCACGGGCTTCGATGCCGTAAGTATGCAGCCCAACTCCGGCGCACAAGGCGAATATGCAGGACTAATGGTGATACGTGCTTATCACGAAAGCCGCGGCGATACGCACCGAAACATCGCTCTGATTCCTGCTTCGGCGCACGGTACCAACCCTGCCTCGGCGGTAATGGCCGGTATGCAAGTGGTAGTTACCAAAACTGATGAAAATGGAAACATTGACCTCGCTGACTTGCGCGCCAAAGCCGAGCAACACAAAGATAATTTGGCTTGCTTGATGGTTACGTACCCCTCTACACACGGAGTTTTTGAGGAGGCCATCCAAGAAATATGTGCCCTGGTACACAGCTTCGGCGGACAAGTATATATGGACGGTGCCAATATGAATGCCCAAGTAGGCCTTACCTCGCCTGCGGCTATTGGTGCTGATGTTTGCCACCTCAACTTGCACAAAACCTTCTGTATTCCTCACGGTGGCGGCGGCCCCGGTATGGGCCCAATCTGTATGAAGGCGCACTTAGCACCTTTTATGGCCAGCCACAGCGTGGTAAAGTTCAATGATACGAATATGTCGGCAGTGTCGGCAGCGCCTTTTGGCAGTGCTTCTATTTTGGTGATTTCCTACGCGTATATCGCTATGATGGGCGGCGATGGCCTTACCAGAGCTACCAAAATGGCTATTTTGAATGCCAACTACATCAAGGAGCGCTTGGCAGGGCATTATGATGTGCTTTATACAGGCAAGAATGGCCGAGCTGCCCACGAGATGATTCTAGATTGCCGTCCTTTCAAGGCCGTAGGCGTAGAGGCTGAGGACTTGGCCAAGCGCTTGATGGACTATGGCTTCCACGCACCTACTTTGTCTTTCCCCGTAGCAGGTACGCTGATGGTAGAACCTACCGAAAGCGAGAGCAAGGCCGAATTAGACCGCTTCTGCGACGCGATGATTGAAATCAGAAACGAAATCCGCGAGATAGAGCAAGGACAGTACGACCAAAAAATAAATGTATTGAAAAATGCACCGCATACTGCCCAAGTAGCTTTGGCCGAAAGCTGGACGCTTCCTTACAGTCGTGAGAAAGCGGTATTCCCGCTCGCTTATGTGAAAAAGGGCAAGTTTTGGCCTACGGTAAGCCGCATTGACAGCGCTTATGGCGACAGAAACTTAGTATGTAGCTGTATTCCCATAGAAGAGTACGCCCAAGAGGAAAAAGTAGAGGCTGTGAATTCTTAGAAG
>DAIQNQ010000208.1:0-4104 GCA_036788275.1 Thermonemataceae bacterium | reverse complement strand
TTTTTTTCGACAGAGGGCAGCTTTTCTCCGATGAACTTGGTCAATTGCCCGATAAGTTATTTGGGGAAAGGGAAATGAATGGAAACTTAGTAGTTGCTTAGGTTGGAGAATGGAAGATACATATTTGAATGAAGAAGCAAAACTACTAGAAAGTCAATCCTTTAGAGCTTTCGTAATTTCCTGTGTGGTAATCTATCACAAGCAATATTCCACTTGTAGGCTCTGTGAAAATCTGTCGAATCCGTATCATCTGTGTTCTTATTCTCAATAGATTGGAACACAGATTTAACCGATGAAACGAATTAGATACGGATTTATAAAAAATCTATCTCGTTGATTTATAATCTCCCTTGTGTGAGAAGCCTAAAGTTTTATTCTGAATAAGCTCATAAATTATCAGTAAAAAAGCGTGTGCGTACCTTCTCTTCCCACCCCCTCTCCCAAAAAATACACCTTTTAGACAAAAAAATCTTGAGTTTTTCCTATTTTTGTCGGGAGAAACGTAACAAAACGCAGATTTCGTATGCAACAAGCGCCTTATAAGCCCCAAAACCATATTCGTATCGTAACCGCCGCCTCACTTTTCGACGGCCACGATGCAGCCATCAATATCATGCGCCGTGTGATGCAGGCCTCCGGTGCCGAAATCATTCACTTAGGCCACAACCGCTCCGTAGCCGAAATCGTGGACTGTGCCATCCAAGAAGATGCCCAAGCCATTGCCATGACCTCTTACCAAGGCGGCCACGTGGAGTACCTCAAATACATGTACGACCTGCTCCAAGAGCGTGGTGCCGGACACATCAAGATTTTTGGCGGGGGCGGTGGTACAATTCTACCCTCCGAAATCGAAGAACTGCACGCTTACGGCATTACGCGTATCTATCATCCCGACGACGGCAGGGCATTGGGCTTGCAGGGGATGATTAATGATGTGCTCCAAAAGAGCGACTTCTCGACCTATCGCCGCAAAGTAAAAGTAGCCCTCCCCGGCGGTGAGGAGGAAGAAGTACTCGAAGCCTCTCCCCTCGACGATTTGGAGCATCTGCTGGCGCTTTTGTCCGAAAAAAATCCCTTGGTCATCGGCAGGCTCATCTCTATTGCCGAAAACTATCCCGATACTTATGCCCGCATCAAGGCCAAAATTTTAGACAAAAAGAAAGAAAAACTCATCCCTACGCTTGGCATCACGGGTACGGGCGGTGCAGGCAAATCATCGCTTGTAGATGAGCTGGTAAGGCGCTATCTGATGGATTTTGAGCAACACAGTATTGCGGTGATTTCTGTGGACCCTTCCAAAAGAAAAACCGGAGGCGCACTCCTCGGCGACCGCATCCGTATGAACGCCATCAGCAATGGACGGGTGTATATGCGCTCCTTGGCCACGCGCCAGAGCAATTTGGCACTTAGCCAATATGTACAAGATGCCATAGATGTTTGTCAGGCTGCTGGATACGACTTGGTGATTGTAGAAACCTCCGGCATTGGCCAATCGGATACCGAAATTATCGAACACTCCGATGTGAGCATGTATGTGATGACCTCCGAGTATGGGGCAGCCACACAGCTCGAAAAAATAGATATGCTCGACTTTGCTGATGTTATCGTCATCAACAAATTCGACAAACGCGGCTCGCTTGATGCCCTCCGCGATGTACGCAAGCAGTACAAACGTAATCACCAGCTTTGGGAAACGGAAGATGAGGCGCTGCCGATTTTTGGTACAATTGCCAGCCAGTTCAACGACCCGGGCACCAATACGCTGTACCGCAGGCTGATGGACAAAATCGTAGAAAAAACACAGGCGCAGCACTTGCAGTCCGACTTTGAACTTACGGACAAGATGTCGGAAAAAATCTACATCATTCCCCCCGAAAGAGTGCGCTACCTCTCGGAAATCTGTGAAAACAGCGAGAACTACGACAAGTTTGTAAAAGAACAAAGCCGCATCGCCCGCCAAATGTACCAACTCAAAGGCACGATAGAAATGCTGCGTGCGGATATTGGCAAAAAGGTCATCGAAATCAAAGAGCAAAGCGAAGACTTGGTTTATGCCATCGAACATATCCAAGGCGAGCCCGACTACTTGGCCGACCTGATTAGCAAATACAAGGATTTGGAGAAAAAGCTTGATGCCGAATGCAAGGAAATGCTCAAAGATTGGGAGGCTACCAAGCGCCGCTACAAAGCCGAAAAGTACCAGTTTCAGGTGCGCGACAAAATCATTGAGCAGGATTTGTATTATACCTCTCTTTCGGGTACTAAAATCCCGAAAGTGTCTCTGCCTCGCTACCAAGATTGGGGCGATATTTTGCAATGGTTGCTCACCGAAAATGCCCCCGGCTTCTTCCCTTATGCCAGCGGTGTATTCCCGCTGAAGCGCGAGGGCGAAGACCCTACCCGTATGTTTGCGGGCGAAGGTGGGCCGGAGCGTACCAACAAGCGCTTCCACTATGTATCGAAGGGCTTGCCTGCCAAACGCCTCTCTACGGCTTTTGACAGCGTAACGCTCTATGGCGAAAACCCCGACCATCGCCCTGATATTTATGGCAAAATCGGCAATTCCGGCGTAAACGTAGCCACCCTCGACGATGCCAAAAAGCTCTATTCGGGCTTCAACCTCTGCCATCCTGCCACTTCGGTTTCTATGACCATCAATGGGCCTGCCCCGATGATTTTAGCATTTTTTATGAATGCTGCCATTGACCAACAATGCGAGTTGTATATCAAAAAGAATGGCTTGGAGGCCGAAGTACAAGCAAAAATAGAGGAAATTTACAAGCAAAAAGGTGTACCCCGCCCCATTTACAATGCCGAGATTCCCGAAGGCAATGATGGCTTAGGTCTGATGCTCCTCGGCGTAACCGGCGACCAAGTGCTGCCCAAAGAAGTGTATGAGGAAATAAAAGCCTATACACTCTCGCAGGTGCGTGGTACGGTGCAGGCCGACATCTTGAAGGAAGACCAAGCCCAAAATACTTGTATCTTCTCTACGGAGTTTGCTTTACGTATGATGGGCGATATTCAGCAGTATTTTATCACCAAAAAAGTACGCAATTTCTACTCGGTGTCTATTTCGGGCTACCACATTGCCGAGGCAGGTGCCAACCCGATTACACAGCTTGCCCTTACGCTTTCCAATGGCTTCACTTTCGTAGAATACTACCTGAGCCGTGGCATGCACATAGACGACTTCGCGCCTAACCTCTCCTTCTTCTTCTCGAATGGAATGGACCCCGAATACTCGGTGCTGGGGCGTGTGGCAAGGCGTATCTGGGCCAAGGCCATGAAGTACAAATACAATGGCAACGACCGCAGCCAAAAGCTCAAATACCATATCCAGACCTCCGGACGCAGCTTGCACGCCCAAGAGATTGCCTTCAACGATATTCGTACTACCTTGCAGGCTTTGTATGCAATTTATGATAATTGCAATTCACTGCATACCAACGCCTACGACGAAGCCATCACCACCCCCACCGAAGAAAGCGTGAGGCGTGCCATGGCCATACAGCTCATCATCAACCACGAGTTGGGCTTGGCCAAAAACGAAAACCCGCTGCAAGGCTCTTTCATCATCGAAGAGCTTACCGACTTGGTAGAGCAAGCCGTACTCAATGAGTTTAAGTCTATCTCGGAGCGTGGCGGCGTATTGGGTGCGATGGAGCGTATGTACCAGCGCAGCAAGGTGCAAGAGGAGAGCATGCATTATGAGATGAAGAAGCATACCGGAGAGCTGCCCATTATGGGAGTCAATACCTTCCTCGACCCCAACGGCTCGCCCACGGTGATTCCCGCCGAGGTAATACGCTCTACCACCGAGGAAAAAGAGTACCAAATTGCCATGCGCGATGCCTTCCACCAGCGCAATGCCGACAAGGCCGCCGCTATCTTGAAAGAGCTTCAGAAAATCTCCATAGAAAATGGAAATATATTCGAGGCACTTATGGAAGCTGCCAAATCTTGCAGCCTCGGACAGCTCTCCAAGGCGCTTTACGAGGTAGGCGGGCAGTATAGAAGGAATATGTAAGTTAATAATAGGTAGATACGCACAGCTTGCGTATCTACTCTAACCCTCCAAGGTTTTAAAAACCTTGGAGGGTT
>DAIQNQ010000207.1:0-4110 GCA_036788275.1 Thermonemataceae bacterium | reverse complement strand
CCTATTTGCACGCGCTGAATCCACTCATCTACCGTGCTGTTGCCGCGAGAGGCACAATATGTTACTGCTGCCGCTGCCGAGCTAAAGGTGCTACTGGCCGAATACTCGCTGCTGCTGCCATCAGAGCAGTTGGTACGTACCTGCCACTCATAAGTAGTTGCCGCAGTAAGGCCTGTAAAGCTGATAGAGGTGGTGGTGCGCCCGTTGAAATCGCTCCAAGTAGTAGTACCGTTTACACGGATGCGCAAGTCGTAGGTGCTTGCCCCCGTTACAGCGCCCCAAGTAAGGGTGGCGGTACTGCTGGTAATGCTGCCAGCACTCAGTCCCGTAGGTATCGCACAAGGCGTAGCTGCCGTAAAGAGGCTGCTGGCCGAATAATCACTGCTGCTGCCAGAGCAATTGGTACGTACTTGCCACTCGTAGCTTGTACCTGCTGTAAGACCTGTAAAACTGATAGAGTTGGTAGTGCGTCCGTTGAAATCGCTCCAAGTAGTAGTACCGTTTACGCGGACGCGCACATCATAAGAAACAGCGCCCGTTACAGTGCCCCAGTTCAAAGTGGCTGTAGTAGCTGTAAGCTCCGAGGCGCTCAGGTTTTGAGGTACGGCACAAGTAGGCGCTACGCTGTTGCTGATGCCTGTTACGATAAGCGAATAGGCTTGTGCGCCACCTTGAAGGGTATTTTTATGATTTACGGTGATGGTATAAGTAGCACCTGCTACGGGATTTTGGATAAAGATTTTTTCTACATTGTCTCTGAAATTATCGCCTTGCGTAGCGGCATTGGCCGGAGCGGCAGGGTCGAGTCGCCAAGGCAGCGAAGTAGTGCCATTGTAGCTTACGCGCACATCAAGGTCATTGACCAAGCGTGTAGAAGTGGAGTTGAGTGTACCACTGGCCAAAGGCACACCTTTGGGGTCTGTCCAAGCAATCGTTACCTCCAAGGGGGCTGTGCCGCTGGCTACCACAGTGGTCGTGTAGGCAGTACCGCTGCTCAGTGTTCTTTCATCAATAATTGCGCTGGTACCTCTTCCAGTAATGGCATTGACAGCCTTTTCGGCATTGAGCAAGCCCCAGCCGAAGCGATAGTCAGGCCCGGGGGCAGCCCCTGCCTCATCGGCAGTATGAATAGCCAAGCCGCGAAGCGTGGCAGAACGCATAAAAGCACCGCTATTGAGGTTTTTATAATGTTGCTGAATGAGCGTGAGTGTGCCCGCTACGTTGGGGCTGGCCATAGAAGTACCTGAAAGGGTAGAATAGGCCGTATTGCCACTGCTGGAGGCAGAATATACACTTACGCCACAGCCCGAAATATCCGGTTTGATGCGGCCATCGTCGGTAGGCCCCCAAGAGCTAAAAGAAGACATCGTAACGCTGCCCGGACCGGTATAGTTGGTTACGGCAGATACTGCTGCTACTACGAGTACATTTTTGGAAGTAGCCGAGCCTGTGATAAGGTTGTAGCCTGAAGTACCAAATACGCCTCCGGGATTGTAGCCTGCGCCGCGGTCATTGCCGGCTGCTTTTACGATGGTGTAGAAGGGCGCATTGAAGGCGATTTCGTCCCAGTTGGCGGCGGTATTGTCATAAAAACCAAATTGCCACGCACTCAAAAAGGAAGAATTATAACCGTAAGAGTGATTAGAGATAATAAGCCCTTCAGCGGCTTGCGCGGTCATTTCGGCGAGGTCATTGTTCCACTCATTGGCCCAAAGAATACCCTGATGCGCCATTCCTTTGGCATTGGACTGTACACCAGAAGCAATGAGCGTACCGCCTACGTGGGTAGCGTGGTTGGTATTGCCATTGGAGGAGGTGAAGGCTACGCCGTCTTTTTGTATTACACGTCCGCCAAACTCTTGGTGAGCACCACGGATAGCGCCGCCGTCCCATTCGCCTACGACCATACCTTGGCCGTTGAGGTTGAGGTTCAGGCCACCACCTGTCCAAAGTTTGTTGGCGCGGGTGGTAACTGCCGCGTTCAGGTTGCTGGTAGTTACATAGTAGATGGGCGTGCCGCTATCGTCAATGTATTGCAGCTCGGCCAAGCGCCCGTCGGGCAATACTTGGAGCACCTGCAAGCCCCTTTGTTGGGCAAAAGCCTGTGCTTCGGCTTTCTTTTTGGCATAGTTGGCGGCGTGCCCTTCGGCAAGCCTTTCGAGCGTAGCGACATTGCTTTTTGAGCGTATGGCCGCTCTTTCGGAGGCATTTTGGGCAGCGCCTTGCCAGACAAGCCCCAGAGTAAATAATGCACTGAGGAGGAGTCGAAAGTGTTTCATAAGCGTGTAAGATTTAAGAATTTACTTTAGATGTATCTTACAATCTTACATAGAAATATTCTTACATGCAAGTATGTTTCAAAATATAATTTTATAAACATAGTTTTTATCTATAAAAAACACTGCTTTATAATTTTTAAACAAAATTTTATACGTATTTTTCTGTTTTTAGACAAATACTCACTTTTGTGCCTTTTTCTTTATTATCACAAAGATTCAAGCATTAATTAAAGAGGCTTGCGACTTTCTATTACCTTCATACGGGCTTGCCAAGCTTGCAGGGTCTCGGCTTGGCTCAGGGCGTTGAGCTGCGCCACCGAAAAGGCAGGGTCGTAATAATAGCCCTCGCTCACCTTGTCCATAAAAGCCAAGACTTTGTCCAAAAAAGCAATTACTTCTGAAGGTGCTGTGTCTTTTAGCGACTGACGGAGCTTCTTGATGAGCGTATCAATACACAGCTCATGGCGCAGCAGCAAACGGCACAACTGATAAATGGCCGTTTCCGCATCGTTTTTATAGATGGCCATACGGGCTTGTATCATACCCGGGCCGGAGTAGTAGCCTTCGCCCATGGCTTCGGCTTCTTTTGCCAAGGCCAAAATCTCGGCCTCTGTGGGATATTTTTTCAAATATTCTTTGTAATAAAGTCGCTCCAAAAACTCGGCATAATGGAGCAAAGAGGAGAAATTTATCCGAACGATTTCTTCGTGTTGGGCATAGGCCTCCCAAGCTTTTTGGAGGTAAGCCACTTCTTCGGGGCTTTGTGGCGGGCAAAGCGCTGCCCAATCCTCCCAAGTATTGGCAAGGTAGTTTACTTCCATCGCATGTGCCCGCGCTTTGGTGATAAAAAGCTCAAAGCATTCGATGGCTTTTGCAAGGTAGGCCGCCTCTTTCCGTATTTTGCCTTGCTTTTGCAAGAGCAGCCCTGCCGAGCGCAGAACTTCGGGCGGAGCATCATGGCCTTGCCAAGCAAGGGCTAAAGTAAGCCAATCGGCCATTTGCGCCTCCAAGGCAGGATTTTTTTGGTATTCTGTAAGGCGAACAGCCTCATCGAGCAGTTGCCAAAGGCGGTCTGGATGTATTGCGAGTGCGTGGTCTATTCGTTTCCGAAATTGGCTTTGTACCTGCGCTTGTAAGGCTTCTATCCCTTCGATGGGCTTCGGCCAAAGGGGATAGAGAATGCGCAAATCAAAGCTATTGCATCCGATGAGGTCGTCAATCGCCTGCTGCCAATGCCGCAGTGCTTGGGCAGGATTTAATTGGGCGATTTCATAGTGCAGGTGTGCTCTGAAAGCCAAGGCCGATGTGTCAAATGCTAAGTTTTTACTTAATTCTTCTATTGCCTGCTCGGCAAAAACTTGGGCTTGGGCGCTGTCTGTCTCCTTTGCTTCCTCCAAACGAAAACTCAGCACTTCTGCCCGTATCCTGCGCAAAGGCAATCCATAAAATTTTTCTGCTTCTTCTATAACCTCATCAAGGAAATCCAAGCCGCCCTCGCCAAGCTTGCCACACATTTGGTCGTAAGAAAGGTAAGAATACAAACTCATAAAGCCCTCTTCCATCACCTCTTCGCGCCAAGCAGCGGCATCGCCTTGGGGTGCTTGCTGCGAGAGAGAAACGATGCCCTGAAGGTCGTAGGCATTTACCAATTCGGAAAGTTGCTCTGCCAAAGAGCTTCGCTGGTTTTGCATGGGATAAAAAGAAAAATTTAAAATCAGTGGTAAGATACAAAAAATGCCTCGCAGAAAGACAAAAGGTCGCAGTTACAGAGGTCGGACATTGTCAAAAATGTTTATCTTTGAAAAAGCCATTTTTAGTATCACATATTTTT
>DAIQNQ010000206.1:0-4153 GCA_036788275.1 Thermonemataceae bacterium | reverse complement strand
TTCCTGCTTGGCAGCAATTTTTTAACTATATTGCCACAAAATCCTATCCGTATCCCCGCTATGAAGCCATCAATCTTTCTTTGGACGCTTTTTTTGAGCTTGGGAGCTGCCTCTTTGCAGGCCCAAACGCCACAAGTCCCCGCCCGCCTCGAATTTGTGCAAATGCAATTGGAGATAGATGCCCCTGCAAGGGCTGCTATCCAAAAAGACGTGGATATGCTGCACCGTGGCGCTAAGTTTTTTCAGAATATGGTACAAAAAGCCGATGCCCATTTTGAGCTTGTAGAGCCTCTTTTGGCCGAAGCCGGCGTGCCCAACGACTTCAAATACCTGCTCATTCAAGAAAGCAGCTTTCAGGGCAATGCCGTGTCTTCTTCGCAGGCCGTAGGCTATTGGCAGTTCAAGAAAGAGGCCGCCGGAGAGCTGGGCTTGCAGATTTCTGCTGAGATAGACGAGCGCATGCACCTGCTCTCCGCCACCAAGGCGGCTTGCGGCTACCTATTGCGCAGCCAAGCGGTTTTCAACAACTGGGCTTACTCGCTTATCTCCTACAATACAGGCCTTGGCGGTGCGCGCCGCAGCCTCGATGCCCAATACTATGGCAAAGAGCGATTGTCCGTCAGCACCAATACACATTGGTACTTGCGCAAGGCCATTGCTTACAAAGTGGCTTTTCAGGACTATGTGGGGCGCAATCAGCCCCTGCCCTATCGCTTTGTAGTACACGAAAGCAGCGCCAAAAGCTTGGCACAAGTGGCCGAAGAGAGCGGTATCGTCTTGGAGGAGCTTCGTCAGCACAACCACTGGCTCAAAGGCAAGCAAATCCCCGATGACAAGCTGTATGCCGTATTGCTGCCCGTAGTACCTGACGAATGGGCGGCGCTCCAAGCCCGCTTTGGCAAAGACAGCCCCGTATTGGTGGTGGACAATCGCAGCAAAAAACAAAAGGAGAAGAAAAACAAAAGAAGCAAGCCTAATACCCAAGACCTTGAGCGCATCAATGGAGTACCTGTACTACTCGCCCAAGCCAATGAAAGCGCCGAGGCGCTGGCCAGCCGTGCAGGCATTGACTTAGAACAGCTCCTCACCTACAACGACCTGCCCTCGGGCAGCAGCCTCGTAGCCGGAGAAAAATACTTTATTGCTCGCAAACAAAGAAAAACCGACATCGCCTACCATCTTGCCAATGGACAGGAAGATTTCCGACAGGTATCGCAGCAATACGGTATCAGGCTCTCCTTGCTTTTACAGCGCAACCGCAGCACAAAAAATGAGGTATTGGAAAAAGGGCGGGTAGTGTGGCTGCGCCATAAACGTCCCCGCAAAGTGCCTATCGAAATCAAAGACAGCATCGGAGAGCGCATTTTGAGCAACCCCGCCCCCTCTTCGAAAGATTAAGCAGCTACAATTGATGAACCATTAAGAAGTGAAGTCCCTACAATCTTCATTTGTCTTCATGGTTCAAACACTCAAACACTTACACCGACTTGCTGAACATCTGCTGCTGTGGCTGCTGCTGCCAGTAGTGCTCATCGAAGCAAAGCGCAATATTGCGCAAAAACATTCGCCCTTGCGGCTTTACACGCAGGCCTTGGGGCAGCAGCTCCACCAAGCCGTCGGCGGCAAGGGCTTCGAGACGCTCTTGGGCTTCTTCCAAAAGCGGGTGCGGTACTTGCCAAGCAGTTTCTTGCCGACACATTACCTCCATAATATGCTTGCGCAGCAGCAGGTCGTTTTGGCTGAGCAAGTGTCCTTTCATAAAAGGCAAATGCCCCGCCTGCAAGGCTGCCTGATAGGCTTCTACTTCTTTTTCGTTTTGCATAAAAGCCGTGCCCACATCGCTGATGCTCGAAGCACCCAAGCCAATGAGCAAGGCACTGGCCTGAGGCGTATAGCCCATAAAATTGCGATGTAGTTGGCCTTGGCGCGCAGCTTGTGCCAAGGCCTCATCGGGCAGAGCAAAGTGGTCGAAGCCTATTTCTACATAGCCCGCTTCCAGCAGCAAAGCTCGCCCCAGCTCATACAAAGCTCGTTTTTGGGTGGCCGAGGGCAAATCGGCTTCAGTATAGCGGCGCTGGGCTTTGCTCTTCCAAGGTACGTGAGCATAGCTGTAAAAAGCAATGCGCTCGGGACGCAGGCGCAGCACTTCGCCCACAGTATGCCTGATACTGGCCTCTTGCTGATGCGGCAGACCGTAAATAAGGTCGGCATTGATAGAATCATAACCCAAATTACGCGCTATTTCAAAGATACGGGCGGTTTGGGCTACGCTCTGGGGGCGATTGATGGCATGCTGCACCTTGGGGTCGAAATCCTGAATGCCCACACTGAGCCTGCGAAAGCCCAAGGCATAGAGGCGCTCCAAATGGGCGGCTTGCGTGGTGTTAGGATGTACCTCTACACTCATCGAGGCATCGGGGGCTATTTCTACTTGTGTCAGAATGGTCGAAAGCAGCTTTTCTAAATTTTCGGGTGCAAAAAAGGTAGGTGTACCGCCGCCCAAGTGCAGCTCGCGCAGGAGGGCTTTTTGGCCAAAAAGTATTTGGTAGTGCTGCCACTCTTGCAGCAGGGCTTCGATATAGGGCTGCTCTACTGCGTGATTTTTGGTAATGCGCTTGTTGCAACCGCAATAGGTACACAAGTCCTCACAAAAAGGCAAATGCAGGTACAAGCTCAGGCCTTCTACACCTACTTCTTGGAAGCGCCTGCGCACCTCTTCTTGCCAGCGCTGTGCCGAGAGGCTCTTTTCTTGCCAAAAGGGTACGGTGGGGTAGCTCGTATAGCGCGGGCTGGGATAATCGTACTTTTCTATCAATTTTGATAATTTCATAACAGCGTAAATATGGTATGTGCGGCAATTTCTGTATATTGCTGACAGAAAAGAATGACAATGGTCAGATTGTAGGAGTTTGGCAAAATTTCCTATAAAATTTTTAACCTTGCGCCTTCTATTTCGTAAGCACATACGTATCATTTTTAACCATTTAACCCGGTCGTTTTTATGAAACATTTACTAAAATTCACGCTTGCCAGTACTTTTTGCTTGGGATTTGTCTTTGCAGCTTCCGCACAAAACAATACCGAAGGCCTGCAAGAGCACGCTGCCCAAGGCTATGTAGAGTACATTCCCGTAGAACCGGTAGAAGATGCTGCTCCTGTAGTAGCGCCTCAAAGCAACACGCAAGCTACCAAGCGTATCCAAAGCCAAACTACGCCTGTATTTGTGCCCAAAGTAAATGTAGCACCTGAGCAGAGCAATGAAGTAGCCGAAAATACTACCGAAGGCAAAAAATTGATGAAAGACAGCCTTTCTAAGAAAGACACTGCCCGCGCCGGAGGCTACCTGCGTATCGGTATCATCTTGTCTATTGTTGGGCTGATTTTGATGGTGATAGGCCGTGAGCTGGGCATTATCGGGGTAATCTTACTGATTATCGGCTTGGTATTGATTCTCTTGGAAGTGATTTAAGTATAATTACTTTTTATACAAAACGACAGTCTTCTGGTGAGGAGACTGTCGTTTTTTTGTGATAAATTGCAACCGTATTCTTCTTTCCCCTTCTATATGAATCTTTTTCGCTTTGTCGTATTTATTCTCGGTATGCTGTGTTTACAAGCCTGCGACTTGCCTTCGGGCGAAGACCTGCAAGACAGACCCGAAATCTACTTCAACCTCCAAGGCTTTGTAAAAGAGCAAATTGCCTATTTGCAAAGCACACAAGCCAAGGTTTATAAAACCGCCCTCATCGATGATAAAAAAGAAAGTAAACTTTTGGAAAAGATAGATTGGCAGAAGGAGCTGGACTCTTTTCTACAAGCCGACATCAACAAATCGGCTTTCGAGGGCATGTACAGCCTACAAGACAGCTCCGCCAACGGGCGCTTAATCAAGCATTATCAGGCCAAAAGCAATACTTTGCACACAAGAAGCCTGCGTATCGAAATAGACGAGAGCAGCAATGCCGTACTGAGTGTACAGGTACGTATCGAAGCAGAAAACTACCTCTACCGCACTTACCAAGAAATGAGCATCGCCTGCGAGCGCAATGCCGAGGGCAAGAATGTAATCAAGCAGTATAAGTTTTTGGGGCAACAAAAAATGATTTTTTCGCCCGAAAAACGCTTCGAGATAGAAGGCACCATCAATCCGGCT
>DAIQNQ010000205.1:1469-4189 GCA_036788275.1 Thermonemataceae bacterium | reverse complement strand
TATCTTGGCACAAAAAGTAGTTTTTTGTAAAAATTTATTCTTATTTTTGAAAAATTCCTTTTTTGCATCTTACGACGGTCATGGCAAAAAACACTTTTAAAGGCAATCAAAGACTTTTCAGCAAGCATACCTTTCAGGGCAAGATTTCGATAAATATTTGGGCAGTAGTATTAGTACTTATGCTGCTCTGCGGGCTTGTGTTTTGGCAAGTACCGGCCATCAAAGAAGGCTATCGCAGCATCAACGACATCAATCGCCCCAGCCAAAGTGCCCTCTATGCCCTCAAACACAGTGTATCGCTCACCAACAGCGCCCTACAAAGCTTTATTTTTTATGACAATGACCTCTACCGAGGAGAGCGCAATGCGCTTTGGGACAGGCAGGTGCGCGAGGTGATAGACTCTTTGAGCCATTACGAAAAAAAGTGGAAAAATATTGATGACCGCCTCTTGTATGCAGAGCTGATTAACGATTTGCGAAGCCTGCGCCGCCTGCAAAAAAGCGTGGAAGATGGTTTTGAAGAGCAAGTAAGTGAGGAAATTATCAGTTTTGAAGATGATTTCTTGGACTTTACTGCCGACTCTCTCTTGATAGAACAAGACAGCCTCGCTGCCGTAAGCTATGTGCCCAATCCCATCAATGAAGATAACGAAACCATCATGGAAGGCTTTGAAGCAGCGGGTATTGAGCAAATCAACTTGGCGGGACTGAATTTCATGGAAAATGCCAACTTTGGTGGCGACCGCAATCTGGTGGCTGAAAAAGGTCGAAAAATCAATATACAACGACTTTACCAAGAGCGTGTAGAAGAAAATACGCTGCGTATATCGCTCCTGATAGACAAGCTCCACAAAAACCAGCAGCGGGAAATCAATCAAGAAATAGCAGCGCTCCAACAGCACGAAAACATCCTCTATGGAGGTGTAGTAGGTCTTTTGCTGCTGGGTATAAGCTTGGTGATACTGCTTTCGGGCAGGCTTTTGCAGCACCTTCGTGCCTCTTTGCGCCATTTGCAAGAGCAGCTCGAAGCCTTGCGCCAAGGCAATATCCCCGCCATAGAACTTAAAAGTAAAGATGAGACAGCTCCCTTGCTCGAAGACCTTCAGGTACTGAGCAACAACCTGCGCGACATCAAGCATTTTGCCGAAGAGGTGGGGACAGGCAATTTTGAAACTGAAATCAATATCTTCAACAACCAAGGCGAAATCGGCAGCTCGCTCATCAGCATGCGCCAAGGACTTTTGCAAGTAGCCGCCGAAGACCGGGTGCGTAACTGGACCAACGAGGGCTTTGCCATTTTTGCTGATATTCTGCGTAACAACAGCGATGTACAGCTGCTCTACGACCAACTCATCAATACGCTCATCAAATATGTGCGTGCGCATCAGGGAGGAATTTTTATTTCGGTAGAGCAAAGTACAGAAGTGCCTTATCTGGAGTTGAAATCTTTCTACGCCTTCGAGAAGAAAAAATACATTCGCCAAAGAATAGAAATGGGGCAGGGCCTCGTAGGCCAATGCTGGCAAGAAGGCCAAACCATCTTCTTGCTCAAAGTGCCCAAAGATTATGAGAGTATCGCTTCCGGCTTGGGTGCCGAAGCACCTCGCTCCGTGATGATTGTGCCCATCAGAGATACCCAGCAGGTGTATGGGGTAATAGAATTGGCCTCTTTTCATCAGTTTACCGACAACGAGCGTAAGTTTGTAGAAGCCCTCGGCGAAGATATTGCCGCAACCATCTCCTCGCTCAAGGCCTCGGAGCAAACCCAAAATCTGCTTGGTGAATCGCGCCAAATCACCGAAAAAATGCAAACGCAGGAGCAAAGCCTCCTCCAAAAAATCAATAGCTTAGACCAGCTCAAAGCTCAACTCGAAGACAAAAATGTAGAAATGGAGGCCATGATTACAGCCATCAACAAAGCTACTATTGTGATTGAGTTGGACGAGCAGGGCAATTTCTTATATGTGAATGACAAGTTTACTGATATTTCTCTTTACAAAACCCAAGAGATTATCGGCAAGCACCGCAGTTTTTATGCACCCAAAGATGTGGACCCTGCGGAGTTTAACTTGATGTGGACGCAAATCAGCAATGGCATGTATTTGGACAGAAACATCAAGCGTATCCGCAAAGATGGCGCGCCCTTCTGGCTGCATGCCTACTTCTTCCCAATACTCGACCCCAAAACAGGCCAACTGCAAAAGGTAACGTGTATCGCTACGGATATTTCGGAAAAAGTGGCCAAAGAATCGCGTATCATCGAAGAGCAAAAAACACTCAACTACAAGAGTATTGCTTTAGACCAAGCCTTTGCCGTCATTGAAACGGACGCACAGTTTATCGTAAAAGGGATCAACAGTATCGCCACTGCTCTTTTGGAGCGTAGCAAAGAGGATTTTGTTGGGCGACACATTGACTTTGCAATCATTGGTCGGATTAATTTTGAAGAGGTAAAAAAGAAAGTACAAGTAGGAGGTACCGACGAAGGGATTTTGCTCTTCAAGGCTGGCGAAAAGGATTTCCGCTATTTGCATGTAACGGCAGTAGGGGCGAAAGATGCCAATTTGGGTACGCTGGAGAGTATTTTCTTTATCGCTACGGATGTAACCCAAAGCCAATTAGAGCAGAACTACAGCCAAAGCCGTATGAAGGTACTCGAAAAGAAACTGAATGCCTAAAGGTTTCGGCTTAGGGAATGTTTGAACCATTAAGAAGTGAAG
>DAIQNQ010000205.1:0-1369 GCA_036788275.1 Thermonemataceae bacterium | reverse complement strand
TTTCGGCTTAGGGAATGTTTGAACCATTAAGAAGTGAAGGTTCATTAAGAAAGATTTTTTTTCCGTAGCCTTTTATAAATGAATAGAGGCGGACTTTAGTCCGGCGATGATTCCTCTATCACAAAGCCTGCGCGACGGCAGTCCTCCCAAAAAGAGGGATAAGACTTGGCCACCACAGCGGGTTCTTCTATCAAAATACTTCCACACAAGGCCAAAGGAGCAAAGGCCATCGCCATGCGGTGGTCGTCGTAGCTGGCAAAGCGAGGCTGCTGCCCAATGCCTTGCACCGGATGCAGCACAAAAAGTCCTTTTTCGCTTGCTGACTCCTCGAAGCGCGCGCCTATCTTGGCCAATTCTTTTTGTAAGGCCGCAATACGGTCTGTTTCTTTGATACGCAGGCTTTCCACACCCTTGGCTTCCAATACAATGCCCTTGGCTGCACAGCAAGCTACTACGCTCTGTGCCAAGTCGGGGCAATCGCTAAAATCCCAAGACAAGTGTTTTTGAGCCTCTTTTTTGGACAAATGCAGGCCTCCGGCATCGAAGCGTGCGTCCACGCCCAAGGCATCGCCCAATTGCAAAATGGCCTTGTCGCCTTGCAAAGACTGCTCTTTCAAACCTTCCAGATACAGCGTTCCCTCCTCGGCTAAAGCCATGGCACTAAACCAATAGCTTGCCCCCGACCAGTCGCCCTCTACCCGATAGGGCTTGAGTTGGTAGCGCTGCGGCGTGATAGAAATGCGGTTTTCTTCCCAACGATGTTGCACGCCCATATAGGCCATCAGTTCCAAGCTCATCTGCACATAAGGGCGCGAGGCCAAAGTACCTTCAATTTCAATTGTAAGTCCTTGGGGCAGGAGAGGGGCCACCATCAGCAAGGCCGAAATATACTGGCTGCTCACGTCGCCTCGCAGGCGCACCACAGACTGGCGCTGTGCAAAACTCTTGATACGCAAAGGAGGAAAGCCCTCTTTGCCCAGATACTCGATGTCGGCACCGATATGGCGCAGGGCTTCTACCAAAATATGAATGGGGCGCTCACACATACGGGCCGTGCCCGTAAGTACTGCCGTCCGCTGCGTAACAGCACAGTAGGCCGTGAGAAAGCGCATCGTAGTGCCTGCATCCAACACATCTAATACTTCCTCTTGGCTTTGCAGCAGCCTTTGCATGGTTTGGGTGTCGCGGGCGGCGGCCAGTGCCTCCCAAGTGATGGCGGGCTGCTCGCCTTGTGCCCTCGCCAGTGCTTCGATAATAAGTAGGCGATTGCTCTCGCTTTTGGAGGTGGGCAGAGGCAGACGCGCTTGCAGGCGGCGCGAGGGATGTTGGAGTGCAATCAATTTCATAAAAGGCTGTTGAAAGCGGAAAA
>DAIQNQ010000204.1:1746-4205 GCA_036788275.1 Thermonemataceae bacterium | reverse complement strand
AGAAGAAATCCTTTCCTACAAAAGAAAAGCGCTCATTTCTTGCGCTCTTTCACCTGCCCAAGCCACCCATAAGCCCGAAGGCAGCTGTTTATATGCAAAACGCAAAATAAAATTTCAGAAAAACTACCTTCCATAAAATTTGTTCAAGTGTACGCCCCCGAACAATCCTTTGAGCGGAAGCGTACATTTTTACACAAGACCGCAGAAGAAGCGGCTGGCTCAAATTGCTTTTACAGCGCCCAAAAGGCTTTTTGAGGGCTTGGTATCTTTGCTCCAAAAAATTGGAATGATTTTGTACCAATAGAGAGTGAGCGAACTTACGAAGGCGCTGTTTTTTTCACAAAAGAAATTGAATGTCCCATGAAAAATATCTCTCCAACAGACAGTGAATTGATAGCCTTTTGTATCAACGGTGATGAGCGCGCTTTTAATATACTTTTGGAGCGGTATCAACAAAAAATTTATAATATCATCAAGCAAATCGTCAAAGACCCTGACTTGTCCGACGACTTGCGCCAAGAGACCTTCATCAAAGCCCTGCGCACTATCCGCCAAGGCAATTATAACGAAGAAGGCAAATTTTATCCTTGGCTCTCACGTATTGCCCATAATTTGGCCATAGACCATTTCCGCAGAGAACAACGCTACCCTACCGTCGAAATAGAAGAGAACCGCCAAGTAGCCAATAGTCTGAATTTTTCGGAAGAATCTATCGAAGCCGCTCGTATGCGCGAAGAGGTACACAACAAAGTGCGCCAACTGATTCAAACCTTGCCCGAAAAACAGCGCGAAGTAGTGATGATGCGCCACTATGCCGAAATGAGTTTTCAAGAAATTGCCCACGCCACCGATGTGAGCATCAATACAGCCTTGGGCAGAATGCGCTACGCCCTCATCAACCTCCGCAAGAAAGCAGAAGAATACAACATCAACTTTGGAGAGCAGTTTATCGCTTATTCTGCATAAGCTAAAAAATCTTCATAAAATCAAATAATAGTTTTACCAATCTTAAAACCTGCCAACCTTGTTTGCAGGTTTTTTTTATCTTTGTTATCAAAATCTCTGCTTACAATAAATGCTTACATTATAAACTTTTTGCAATATGCGTATCATCCTTCTATGCCTATCTCTTGTGATGCTTTTGGGCAGCAGCCCTGATGCTTGGGCGCAAAGAAAAAAGAAAAAGAAAAAAGAGAGCTCGTCCGTCGCCACACTTAAAGCCAACAAGAAAGCCCTTCGTTTTGCGGCCACCATCTCGGCAGAAGATCTGCGCCGCCACGCTTACGCTTTGGCTTCCGACAGCCTCGAAGGCCGTATGACGGGCACGCTTGGGCAAAAGAAAGCTGCTCGCTACTTGGCGCAGCAGTTTCAGAAAAATGGTCTCAAAGCCATCATCTATGATTCCAGTGCGGCGGCCTATCAATATTTCCAAGCCTTCAATGTGGTAAAAGCAGGCTACCGCTATGGCTTGGTACTCGACCCCAAAAAACACAAAGAAGTCATTCAAGCCGAAAACGTAGTAGGCTTTATAGAAGGTACCGACCTGAAAGACGAAATCATCGTGGTATCGGCACATTACGACCACGTGGGCGTAGCGAGAGATAAAATCTATTACGGTGCCGACGACAACGCCTCGGGCACTTCTACCGTACTCGAAGTGGCCGAAGCTTTTTCAGAGGCAGTCAAAGCGAGTTATCAGCCACGGCGCAGCATTTTGTTTTTATTGGTTTCAGGCGAGGAAATCGGTCTTTTCGGCTCTTCTTTCTATGCCGATTACCAGCCGCTCTTCCCCCTCAAAAACACCGTGGTCAATCTGAATATTGATATGGTGGGGCGCATAGACGACAAGTACAAAAACAAAACGCCCGACTACATATATCTCATCGGCTCCGACAAGCTCTCTCAAGACTTGCACAGCCTCCACGAGCAAGTCAATGCCACTTATACGCAGCTGGCCTTAGATTATACCTACAACAGCGACAACGACCCCAACCAATACTACTACCGCTCCGACCATTACAATTTTGCCAAAAATGATATTCCCGTCATTTTCTATTTCAATGGAGAGCACCCCGACTATCACCAGCCCACCGATACACCTGACAAGCTGAACTATCAAAAAATGGAGAAAATCGCCCGCTTGGTTTTTCATACCACTTGGGAAATCGCCAACCGTGAGGAGCGCATCCGACTCGATTCCAAAAAATAAGCGCAGCCATGGCATTATCTGTTTTGCAACAAATTGCCTCTCATGGCCAGCGCCTTGCCCTCCGCGATGCCCAAGGCTCTTGCAGCTATGCTGAGCTGCAAGAGCTTTGGCAAAGCCTCGCTGCGGCGATGTGGGCTACACAAAAGCTCTCTGCTGAAGCAAGGATTGCTTTTTTGCTTTCGCCCGGGCGCGACTATACGGCCACGCTCTTGGCGGCTTGGCAAGTAGGGGCGATGGCTGTGCCCATGTG
>DAIQNQ010000204.1:0-1646 GCA_036788275.1 Thermonemataceae bacterium | reverse complement strand
CACAATATCGAAGCCCAGATACGCAATTTGGTAGAGGCTTGGGAATGGACAGCCTCCGATGCTATCCTCAATCCCTTGCCTTTGCACCATATCCACGGCTTGGTCAATGTACTACTCTGTGCCCTCTGGGCGGGGGCTTGTTGCGAGTTTATGTCAAAATTTGAAGCGGGGAAGGTCTGGAAACGCTGGCAGGAGGGTGATTTCACACTTTTTATGGCCGTGCCTACGGTGTATCATCGCCTGATACAATATTACGAAGAAAGTACCCCCACAGCCCAAGCCGCCATGCAGGCAGCTTGCCAAAAAATGCGCCTGATGGTGTCGGGTTCTGCCGCCTTGCCGGAGAGCCTCTTGGCTGCTTGGCAGGCCATCAGCGGGCATGTGCTGCTGGAGCGCTATGGGATGTCGGAGATAGGCATGGTGCTTTCCAATCCTTACCGAGGCACAAGGCTGCCCGGCAAGGTGGGCAAAGTGTTGCCCCGCACACAACTCAAGCTGGTAGATGAACAGATGCAGGAGGTAGCCCTTGGCGAAAGTGGGCAGATTGTCGTAAAAGGCGAAACGGTATTTAGAGAATATTGGCAAAAGCCCCAAGCCACAGCAGATGCCTTTCGTGAGGGTTGGTTTCTTACGGGCGACATCGCCCTGCAAGATGCCGAAGGAAATTTTCAGATTTTGGGCAGAAACTCTACCGACATTATCAAAACAGGGGGCTACAAAGTGTCGGCTTTGGAGATAGAGGCTTGCTTGCTGCAGCACGAGGCCATTGCCGAATGTGCCGTAGTGGCCTTGCCCGACGAGGCTTGGGGCGAGCGCATTGCAGCCGCTTTGGTAGCTCGAAACAAGCACACCCTCAATACCGAAGCACTCAGGCACTGGCTCAAACAACGCTTGGCAGCCTACAAAGTACCTCAGCAAATGCTGACCGTAGCCTCTTTGCCACGCAATGCCATGAACAAAGTACTCAAAAATGAGGTAAAGCAGTTGTTTTTGTGAGATAGACGTGTTTTGAAGATACATCTGTTCACAAAGCCCTTGCTCAGTGGTAATTTTGATAACACAATAAAGATAATGAAACTACATATTTTTGGAGCATCAGGGAGTGGCGTAACAACGTTAGGGGAATTATTAGCTAATAAACTGGGGGTGAAATACATCGACAGCGATGATTATTTTTGGATAAAAACAGAACCGCCCTTCACACAGAGACGAGAGCCACACGAAAGAAATCAACTTATTATCAAAGACATAAGTGAGATAGAAAGTTGGATATTGGGCGGTTCAATCATTCATTGGGGAGACAATTTATTTCCTGATTTTGACCTGATAATATTTTTATACTTACCAAATGAGATAAGAATTGAAAGGCTAAAGAGGCGGGAATTAGATAGATATGGCGACATCATATACACAGACCCAAAAAGAGCAAAACAATTTAATGATTTCATTGCTTGGGCAATAGACTATGACTACAATACAGGACTTGCAAACAGGACTTTAGATGCACATAATAATTGGCTAAAGCAGACCAAAAACCCTGTTTTGAAAATTATTGGCAATAAAACATTGGACGAAAAACTAAATATAATATTGAACGAACTGGTAAATATGAAGTTGATAGCACTTGAAGACAGATGAAAACTACT
>DAIQNQ010000203.1:0-4254 GCA_036788275.1 Thermonemataceae bacterium | reverse complement strand
AAGCCCTCCAATGATTCCGAACAATACGGCGCGATGTCTTAGTAATAGTTCATAATTAACATCAGGGACTTCAATGCCATAAGATTTTGCAATCTTCTCAGGAAAAATAGCCAAAAAAGAAGGAATGATATTGATGATACCCGCCAGGAAAAGAGTAATTCTGAAGATTGTTTCCATTGTATGAGGAGTTAAGAGTTTGACAATGTGCCTTTCCACAGCATCGTTTGTGGGCGCTATACCTTTATCCTTTCTTTTTAGGTATCCAAGCCCAAATCATTTTGGTTTGAATAGGTGCTTCGCCGCTTTCGTCTTGCACTTGCAGCCATACTTCTACTTCGCCCTTTTCCTGTGTCAGGATTTGTTCGATTTGCTCCGGGCTAAGCCTTGCTTCGGCGCGCATCGCTCCTTGGGAGCGCCTCACAAATTGCACTTCCATAGACTTGATGAGGGGAATTTTGTCGTCAGGAATGTTCATTCCCACCACCATGCCCGAGGCTGTTTCGGCCAGCAGCACCATCGCTGCGGCATGTATTTGGCCGATGTGGTTGCGCACCTTAGGCCGATTGGCCAAGCTGACGATGACCTGTTCGGGGCGCATTACCTCGTAGGAGATGCCCGCCGTACCCGTAAACTTTACGGCACGGCCTATCGCCCAAGAGCGAAGCCAAGTAGGATACTTGCTGAGTTTTGAGACGGTCTTGCTGAGTCTGTTCTGCATGTTATTTTTGAATAAACGTTAAAAAATACTAGATTGTTTGTACTACGGCCATGCTTCGGCGCAGGGCATCGAGAAAGTAGTGTTCCTCGCGGTAGAGGCGCATCAGTAAAATGCCTCCTTCGATGTCTTGTACAGCCTGCAATGCCTTGCTACGCGCCGCTTCGGGCTGATAAAAGCTGCTGTAAAGATGTGAAAGAGCGGCCACCCAATCATCAAAAAAAGCTTTGAGTACAGGCAAAAAAGAAGCATCGTATTGGGCGCTTTCTAAAATGGTATTGGCCATAATGCAGCCTCCTTCATACTTTAAAAAAAGCTGAGAGGTAAGCTCATGCATGGCTTTCATACGCTCCAGAGGGCTTTTGTCGGCCTGATAGGCCAAGGAAAATACCTTTTCTTTGAAAAGTTGATGCACTGTGCGCAGGCACTCTTCGAGCAGGTTTTCTTTGTCTTTGAAATAATAATAAAAATGGGCATTGTGAATGCCACAGGCCTGTGCCAAGTCGGCAATGCTGGTTTTATGGTAGCCTTGCCTGCGAAATACCCCCAAAGACTTCCAGATAATTTCTTCTTTCTTGCTTCTTTTGGGGCTGGGAGGGCTGTTTTTCTCGGAAGAAGACATAAAAGGTAGGGCTGTTGATGTTTGCAAATTTATTGAATGTTCATTAAAATAAAAATATTTTTGAGCTTTTTGTTTTCGCTTCGAGGAGAAAATGGCTAAATTTCGGACAATATCAAGAAAACTGTTCCCCAAATCTTTTTTTAAAACTCCCGATTGTATGCCAGGAACCGAATTGTTTGGCGCAGAAGAGCGCAAAGAGGTAAACGATGTATTAGAAACCGGAATACTCTTTCGATATAACCATGATGCCCAACGCCAAGGGCATTGGAAAACATGCGATTTTGAGAAGGCTTTGGCCGACTTGAACGGCGTAAAATATGCCCATACTTGTAGCAGTGGTTCTACGGCAGTGGCTGTGGCCATGGCCGCTTGTGGCATTGGTGCCGGCGACGAGGTGATTGTGCCGCCCTTTACTTATGTAGCAAGTGTAGAAGGTGCTTTGCTGATGGGGGCGCTGCCTATTTTTGCCGAAATAGACGAAACGCTCTGCCTCAGCCCTGAGGGCATTCGCAAGGCGCTTACGCCCAAAACCAAAGCCATTGTACTGGTACACATGTGCGGCTCTATGGCCAAAATAGACGAAATATTGGCCATTTGCAAAGAGCATAATTTGTTGCTTATCGAAGATACCGCCCAAGCTTTGGGTGCTACTTACAAAGGCAAGGCCGTAGGCAGCTTCGGGGCGATGGGTTGTTTTTCTTTTGACTTCTTCAAGATTATTACTTGTGGCGAAGGTGGTGCGGTGATTACCAACGATGAAAAACTGCATCGCTTGGCCGAGCAGTTTTCTGACCACGGCCACGACCATATCGGCGACAACCGCGGTATGGAAGCCCACCCGATTATCGGTTTCAACTACCGCATGGGCGAAATTAATTCTGCTATCGGCTTGGCGCAAATCCGCAAGATGGACTACATCCTTGCCCAGCAGCGCAAGCACAAAAAGATGTTGCACAATACCTTGGCCAAGTTTCCGCAGGTGAGCTTCCGCGAAATTCCCGATGCCGAAGGCGATGCCGCTACATTTATGGATTTCTTCTTGCCTGATGAGGAGAGTGCCAAAGCTGTGGTAGCCGCCCTGAAAGCCGAAGGCGTGGGCAACTTCACGGGCATTCAGTATTGGTGGGACAATAACTACCACTATATCCGCAATTGGGAACACGTGCGCAGCCTGAATACGCCTATGAAAATCGTCGCACATTTACTGCCTACGCCTCAAGATTACCAAAACCTCTCGCTGCCTGTTACTGATGGCCTCATCAGTCGCCTGATTTCGCTGGTCGTAAAGGTAACTTGGACAGAAACCCAAATGCAGGAGCTATGCGCCGCCATCGAAAAGGCCTTGGCTTCGGTGTTTTCGCAGCAAAAGGTATAAAAGCCTGCATAATTTCCAAAATATATTTCTCTGTCAAAAAGAAGCCCTGTGGAAAGCCTCCGCAGGGCTTCTTTTAAACTATCAATCCCATGAAAAGAACTCTCTACACCTTTTTCTTATTTTTTGCTTGGCTGGCTTACAGCCCCTTGCAAGCCCAGCAAATCACCACCTTTGTTTTGGTGCGCCATGCCGAAAAAAGCATGGACAGTACCGACGACCCCTCGCTCAGTACCCAAGGGCAGGAGCGCGCGCAACGTTTGATGCGTCTTTTGGAAGAAGTGGAGATAGACGTACTCTATGCCTCACAATACCAGCGCACCTTCCAAACCCTCCAGCCTTATGCCGAAAGCCGCAAAAAGAGTATCTTGCGCTATCAGGCTTCCGAAAGCGAGCGTTTGGTCTTGGACTGCCTCAAGGAGCATCCGGGAAAAACCATTTTGATTGCCGGGCATTCTAATACCTTGAGCCTGATGCTCAATGCCTTGCTGGGCAAGCAGGCCTATCAGCCCCTCGAAGACAGCGAGTATGAAGATGTATTTGTGGTATCGGTATGGAAAAAAGGGACAGCTCAAGTGCTTCGGCTGAAATATCCCTTGCCTTAAATACAAGAAAGCTATGTTTATCGAACCCCATTTGAACCAGCCCAGCGAGCAATCGGGCTGGATAGAGATAATATGCGGCTCTATGTTTTCGGGTAAAACCGAGGAACTGATTCGTCGCTTGAACCGTGCCAAAATTGCTCGACAAAAAGTAGAAATATTTAAACCAGCCTTGGATATACGCTACCACGAAGAAGATGTGGTGTCGCACAATGCCACGGCCATTCGCTCTACGCCTATTCACAATTCGGCAGAAATTTACCTTCTGGCCACCGACAGCCAAGTGATAGGCATTGACGAGGTGCAGTTTTTTGATGAGGGCATTATCGAGGTATGTACCCGCTTGGCCAATCAAGGCAAAAGAGTGATTGTGGCAGGTTTGGATATGGACTACCAAGGCAAGCCTTTTGGCGTAGTGCCGCAGCTGATGGCTATTGCGGAGTTTGTAACCAAGGTGCATGCCATTTGTGTACGCTGTGGCAAGATTGCGGCTTATTCTTTCCGTTTAGTACCCTCTGCTGACCAAATTTTGTTGGGCGAAACCGAAAGCTATGAGGCACGCTGCCGCGCTTGTTTTTTGAAGGGAATGCTTGAGCATTGAGTGCACTTGTTTGTCAAAATAAAAAAGCTCGCTGCAAATGATGTAGCGAGCTTTTTTATGTAAAAAATATTTTTTATTGCTTCAATATTTTGGCAACACGTACTTCTGTATCGCTAATGGCATGTACGATGTACAAGCCACTGCCTACGGCAGGCATCTGTATTTCGATTTCCTCATCTATTACCTTGCCTGTGTGGCGTTTTACTTCTTGTCCGGCGCTGTTATAAATCACCACGGTAAGTTCTTCGGGCAGGGAGCGTTCTAAATCTTCTCTGAAAGAGATACGGAAAGCATTGTCCACCACATTCGGATACAGCAACAAACCTGTATCGCTGTTGCGTG
>DAIQNQ010000202.1:2292-4335 GCA_036788275.1 Thermonemataceae bacterium | reverse complement strand
AAAGCCCTCTCTGAATTTTGGGAAGGCTCAGGTTTATTTCATAACTTTGTAGCCGATAAATTGCTTTATCATTTACTCAAAATATCATTCTCAGACACATGAACAAGCCCGTGAGAGTTCGCTTTGCCCCCAGTCCTACAGGAGGGCTGCATATTGGCGGGGTGAGAACTGCCCTCTACAATTATCTTTTTGCCAAAAAAAACCAAGGCACTTTCCTGATTCGTATCGAAGATACCGACCAAACCCGCTTTGTAGAAGGTGCCGAACAATATATCTATGAAGCCCTGCGCTGGCTGGGCATCGAAGCTACCGAAAGCCCCGAAAAAGGCGGCCCGCACGCGCCCTATCGCCAGTCGGAGCGCAAGGCCATGTACATGCAGTACGCTATGGAGCTGCTCGAAAAAGGCCATGCCTACTATGCCTTCGATACTCCCGAAGAACTCGACGAAATGCGCCAAAAGTTGGAGGCGGCCAAGGCCAAAAATCCCTCTTACAATGCCATTTCGCGTATGCAGATGAAAAACTCCCTCACCTTGCCCGAAGATGAGGTAAAAGCCCGCTTGGCCTCAGGCGCACCCTACGTGATTCGCCTCAAAGTGCCGCACAAGCAAGAAATTCGTTTCCAAGACCTGATAAAAGGCTGGGTAATGGTACATTCCTCGGCCATTGACGACAAGGTGCTGATGAAGTCTGATGGCATGCCTACTTACCACTTGGCCAATATCGTAGATGACCACCTGATGGAAATCTCCCACGTGATTCGTGGCGAAGAGTGGCTGCCCTCTGCGCCTCTCCACGTATTGCTCTACCAATGCTTTGGCTGGGAAGCGCCTCAGTTTGCGCATTTGCCTTTGATTTTGAAACCCGATTTGAAAGATGAAAAAGGCCGCGTAATCGAAAAAAGAAATGGAAAACTCAGCAAGCGCGATGGCGATGAGATGGGCTTTCCGGTATTTCCGCTCAACTGGCAAGGTGCCAGCGGCTACCGTGAGGCGGGCTATCTGCCCGAGGCCATTATCAACTTCTTGGCGCTTTTGGGCTGGAATCCCGGCAACAACGAGGAGCTTTTTACAATGGAGCATCTGGTAGAGGCCTTCAGCTTGGAGCGCATCAATGAGTCGGGCGCGAAGTTCGACATAGACAAGGCCAAGTGGTTCAACCAACATTATCTCCGCGCCAAAGCACCGGAGCAGCTTTTGGCATTTTTGAGAAAAGGTTTGACAGAAAACAAAATAGACGATAGCCGCTTTTCGGAAGAGCAACTCTTGCAAATTTGTAATTTGATGAAAGAGCGTGCTACCTTCCCCGACGACCTCTGGCGCGAAGCCCTCTTTCTCTTCCAAGCACCTACCAGCTTCAATAGCGAACTGGTAAGCCAAAAAATCAATGCGGCCTCTTTGGCTGCTGTACAGCAAGTTACAGATGCTTTGGAAGCTGATGCCAACTTTTCGGGCGAGCAAGTGAAGCACTTCCTCCACGAAGCCGCCGAAAAAGCCCAGCTCAAACTCGGCCAAGTGATGCCTACTTTCAGAATATCGCTTACCGGATTGGCTGCCGGCCCTGATTTGGGCGCTATTGCCGAAATCTTAGGCAAAGAAGAGGTGCTCAGACGCTTGCGCTTTGCCCTTGGCCAACTTTCCGTAGCACAATAAATCTCACGCGCCGGAGACCTGCTCCGGCGCATATTTTCACAAAGCTTATGAAAAAGAAAAAAAGCAGTGAACCCAAAAAAAAGCAAGAGCCTAAGGTAAACAAAGAGCTGGAAGGCTTCGATATTAAAATCAATTCCTTTGGCGAAATTATCTCTACGCACAGCATCGAGAAAATCAACCAGTTTCTCAACAAGCATGTAGATGACAAAAAGCTCCGCGACCGCAGCAAGGAAGATTTGGACTCTATGGACAAGGAAATCAGCGACGAAGAGGAGTAGCCCTTTCAGAATACCCGCAAGCCTTTTTTCCACATGGCTTGGGGCTTCATTTTGCCCTGCCAGTAGAGAATCTCTCGGTAATCATCTGTTTCAAATACAATAAAATCTGCCCA
>DAIQNQ010000202.1:0-2192 GCA_036788275.1 Thermonemataceae bacterium | reverse complement strand
CCCAAGCCCAAAGAAGCGCCGGGCAATACTACCGCCACTACCTCCGAAGCCGCCAAAGCCCTGATAGCCGCCTCGTCGGAATGCTCCAGATGGTCGGCACTCAAAGCCCCCACTTCCACGGCCAAATGGCTGCCCAAGCTGCTAAATTGGTCGGCATGCACCGTAAGCGCAAAGCCCATCGCCTTGGCTTGGGTGAGATAGTACAAGGCATCATCGTAGTCGAAAGCCCCTTCTTCTACAAAAATATCTATTCTGTTGGTCAGCCCCGCCGCCTTGAGGTAGGGGAGGGTTTCGTGGAGCAGCGCATCGAGGTAGGCGCGCGCATGGCTGTATTCGGGCGGGCACATGTGGGCGGCCAAGCAGGTAGGTACCAGTTCCAAGGCTTGTGCTTCTTGGGCGCTGCGTATTATTTCGAGCATTTTTATTTCGTGCAGGTGGCTCAGGCCATAGCCCGATTTTACCTCGCAGGTGCTTACGCCTTCGTGCAAATGTCTTTGGCAGCGTGCGAGGGTTTCGGCGAGCAGGGTTTCGGCAGAGGCCTCGCGGGTTTTGCGCACGCTGTCCATGATGCCGCCTCCGGCCTTGGCAATTTCCAGATAAGATTTTCCGGCAAGCCTTGCGGCATAGTCTTGGGCGCGGTGGCCTGCAAAACAGAGGTGGCTGTGAGCATCCACAAAGCCGGGGAGGGCTACCGATTTACCCAAGTTGATTTCTTCTATTTCCCAGCCTTGGGCTTGTGCTTGGCGGGCAAGCTTCTCGAAGCTGTCGAGCGCTATGATACGCCCCTCGGCAACCAAGAGTGCGACATTGCGATGAACGGGAAGGGCCTCGTCGGGGAGTGCGCCTTTGAGCGCCAGCCCTTGCATAGAAAGTAGCTGCGAGAAAGGGCCGATGACTTTGGGCGTGGCAGACATAAGAAAAATGAAGTTTTGGAAGCAATTTAGGGAATAATTTGTTGCTTCAAAAAAACTACTTGGATTATGTGCGGAATCAAATTCAATACTGATGCCTTGGAGCATCGCTGCGGGCATTGTGGCAAATTGGCCTTAGAAGAAGCGCCGGAGTTCAAGGCCTCGGTGGGATTGTGGCTGTGCAGCACTTGCATAGAGCTGCCCGATGCGGTACTGCGCGGGCAGGCGTTGGAAAATACTCTTGGCGACAATGCCCATACAAAAACATCAAAATATGGAGATGATTGATGGTTTGTTAAGGTATTATATGAAGTCTTCGATTGGTCAATAGAAATCATTTTAAAATGAAAGAACTGTTCCGGCACTACCACATTGGGCATTTCATTAATCAGCCCTCAAATCCAACAGACTTTGAAATTCTTAGGTTTGAGAAAATGGAAGAACCCAATGTGGAGGACTTTCACAAACACAGCTTTTACGAAATCCTTTGGACTGAAAAAGGCATCAGTAAACAAATTATTGACTACAACGAATATGAAGTAAAGGCAAACAGCTTGTTTTTTATATCGCCCAATCAAGTGCATCACTTTGAAGAATGGAAACCTTTAACAGGCGGCACTATTTTATTTACGGAGGATTTTTACCTACTTAACCGAACAAGTAAAGATACACTCTTTGAGCTTAGCTTTTTAGATAATTTGTACTCAAACCCTTGTGTTGAATTTACCGAAAACGAGTTTGGCGAAATCCTGCATCTTATTCATCAGATAGAAACAGAACAGAACCGCCAAGACAAAAACCCGAGCATCATTCAGGCATACCTGCATATTTTACTCTCACAAGTACAACGCCATATTGAAATGAACGGGAAAGTACGGGCATCAAAAAAATACCTTGTCCAGTTTAAACAATTCAAAATCGAACTTGAGAATTACTTCTGGGAAAGCAAAACTGCCAAATTCTATGCGGAACAACTAAATATCACACAGCATCACCTGAATGTAATCTGTAAAGAAATCACCAATCATACAGCCACTGAAATCATAAGGGCAAGAAGCATTTTAGAAGCCAAGCGACTTCTGACTTTTACCAACAAAACGATTTCTGAAATAGCCTTTGAACTGAACTTTACCGATAGTTCGTACTTCGCCAAGACCTTCAAATCGCTCACAAATCAAACACCACAAGCGTTTAAAGACGAAATGTCCGAAAAATACCGAACAAGGTAGGTTTCGTCTTTATTCCTATGGGCGTTCTTGTTGCAATTTTGCATTGTCAATA
>DAIQNQ010000201.1:0-4350 GCA_036788275.1 Thermonemataceae bacterium | reverse complement strand
TACACTTTTTAATGGAAAAATCTTTGCTTATATACAGTGTAAAAGCTGCAATTTGGTATATCTCAATCCTCTACCCACACAAGAAGATTATGTGGCGATGTATCCTGTAAGCTACCAATCTGAGATTCAGGTGCAGGCAAATGGAGCGTACAAACACTTATTAGAACAAATAAATGCTCTCAGCAAAGGGAAAAAGCTATTGGACTATGGTTGTGGCAATGGACGCTTTGTAGTAGAAGCTCTGGCAGCAGGCTTTCAGACTACAGGCACGGAGTTTTCGCCCCAACTTATACAACTTTTGCAAGAGAAAATCCCTGCGGCTCAGTTTCACACTATAGAAGACTTTAAGCAGCAGACAGAAAAGTATGATATTATCTTTCTGAGCAATGTTTTAGAGCACTTGTCCAATCCACAAGAGATTATGCAAATGCTTTACGAAAAGTTGGAAGCAGAGGGGCTAATGGTTTTAGAAGGCCCCATAGAGCATAATTTTTCTTTGGCGGCAAATTTCAGAAAAACAATTTTTGCCATCAGGAAATTGATATTCAAAAAGCAGGCTCAGCACGTTCCCTATCATATTTTTTATGCCAATGCCAAAAATCAGAAAGCCTTTTTGGAGCATTTGGGCTTACAAACCCTTTCCTACCAGATAGAAGAGCAGCCTTGGCCTTTTCCTGCCTCTTGGCAACAGGCTCAGGGCATCAAAAACAAACTTTTATACCTTATCGCAAGCATTTCCATAAGTTTTAGCAAATGGAGTAGCCATTGGGGAAATACATTTGTTTATATTGGAAGAAAAAAATAATATGCTACCCAAAATCACCATCATTACACCCAGCTACAACCAAGGGCAATATTTGGAGCAAACCATTGACTCTGTACTGAGCCAAAACTACCCAAATTTAGAGTATATGGTGATAGATGGAGGCAGTAAAGATAACTCTGTTGAAATTATCAGAAAATACGAAAAATACTTGGCTTTTTGGGTAAACGAAAAAGACCAAGGGCAAAGTGATGCCATCAACAAAGGCTTGCAGCGAGCTACCGGCGAGGTGCTCAACTGGCTCAACTCGGACGATTATTACGAAAAAAACGCTTTAAAAATAATTGGAGAGGCTTTTACAAGCCCTTCCACCCAAGTACTCTGTGGCAGAAGTAGGATATTTTTTAGTGAAAATAACCAAACATCACATTATTCTTCAGGAACAGACATTTACCCGCACAATCTCGCCAAAACCATCGGCTGGGCAAGAATAGACCAACCCGAGACCTTCTTCAGAACCTCCGCCCTAAAGCAAATGGGTTTGTTAAATCCAAAATTTCATTATGTAATGGATAAAGAGTGGTGGATTCGTTATTTATTTCTCTTTGGCTTAGCCGGAATACAAAAAATACAAGATGTTCTTGTCAATTTCAGACTGCATCAAGACTCTAAGACCGTTTCCCAACAAAAAAACTTTCAGGAAGAAACATTAAGTATCTACTCCGAGATAGCTCAAATATTCCAATTAGATATATTAAATCTTCCTCTAAAAGAGCATAAATTAGATAGGGATTTTTACCAAAAAGCAGATAAAGAACTGGCTCAAAAAGCCATTCATTATCATCTACTATACAAAGCCGATGCAAGCTATTACACAAGTCAATACCAGCTCGCAAAGCAATATCTACACAAAATAAATATCCACTTTTTGGAAAAAGAGGATCATCAGCTTTTCAAAAAATTATCTTTCAGATTAAACCTGCCACACTTTCTCTTAAAACTTATTGGCCGCCTCCGATAGTTGCTTCTCACCTATAAAAATCCTTCAAATAAACCTGAAGCATTGCATGAAAAACAAAGTATTTTTTCCTAATCTCGACTCTTTACGGACAATCGCCTGCTTCTCTGTTTTTGCTTCTCATTCTATGTTGAGTAGTCCACTAAAGGATTTATGGGAGAACCCCCACTACCACAGATTCCTCTCATTCCTATTTACAGGTGGCAATGGGGTATCTTTCTTTTTTGTCCTTAGCGGATTTCTAATCACTTACTTGATACTACTCGAAGAATACCAGAATGGCAAAATCAACTTGGGGAAATTTTATGTAAGGCGCTTTCTGAGAATATGGCCGCTGTTTTACTTTGTAGTTTTTTTTGGATTTTTTATTTATCCGGCGCTCAAGGTCATGATTGGCATGAGCAGCAACATACCGAATGTTCTTCCATATTACATCTTCTTTTTGAGCAATTTCGATAGCATCTATCTGGCTGGCAACAATCTTACTCATTTAAGCCCTATGATGCTCAACATTACTTGGTCTGTATCCATCGAAGAGCAGTTTTATCTGTTTTGGCCTATATTTTTCATTGCCCTACCCAAAAAATACTACCAACTCATCTTTTTTACTGTAATATCAGTCAGTCTTATTTTCACTTTTTATCATCAAAGCGATGAAAATAGTATTTTATATTATCATACCTTAGCCGTAATGACCGATTTATCTCTGGGAGGACTCTGTGCCTACTATGCCATATACAATAAGCAATTCATTGATTTCTTCAAAAAACTATCCCGAAAAACTATTATCACGATATACATCATCGGAATTTTATACTTTATGTACCGCAATCTAATTGATTTACCTTACTTTTTTTTATGCAGCAGACTTTTGAGTACTTGTTTCTTTGCTTTTATCATCATGGAGCAGAACTATGCTGAGCATTCTTTGATAAAATATGGCCAAATAAAAATATTATCTAAACTGGGGAAATATACTTACAGCATGTACATGCTACATCCCATTGGCATACAGATGACCATTATTCTCTACCGCCTACTTCATATAAGCTTCGAGGATTCTATATTGACTAAGCTTTTATATGTTTTTATAGCACTGATATTTTCATTGGTATTGAGCTTTCTAAGTTTTCATTTTTACGAATCTTATTTTCTGCGCCTCAAAACCAAGTACCAAACAATCAAACAGTAATAAAGAAAAGACTACCCCTCCCACGCCAGTACTTCCTCTTGTTTTTCTTGCTTGCGGCGCGCCCAAAAGGCAAACAAGCCCCAAGCAGCCAAGAAACAGAGCCACAGCGTATTAGAAAGTACTTGGGTAGCTTGCTGATAAAGCGCTGCATTGGATGCAGGCGGGGCATCTATTTCGCCATAGTTAGTATAATGCTTGTGTACAATAAGACGCGCAATGCTGGTGTCTTGGTAAGCGCTATATACGTGGGCAGGAATTTCGCGCAGCCTTCGAGCAGAATGGCGCAATACAGTATCTTCTTGCACAGTGCGCAGGGCAGGCTCCATATTCGGGTCGAAGAGGTGCCAGCGCCCTCCGTATTGTGCCTCCAGCACAAAGTGTCCGTAGCCTTTTTCCGGGTCGTAAAGCCCTACTTTGCGCACCGGAAAGCCCTTGCGCTGCAAGAGTACCATCATCACAATAGCCTGCTGGCTGCAAGCACCATGAGGATAGCGCAGAATATCGTCGGGCAATACAATGGCGTGGGCATCGGGCTTCGTAACAAAAGAGAGCAAATAAGCCATGTAGTTGTCGCGCCAATGAAAATAAGAGTAACCGTGATAAAAACGCCTTTTTACCACTTCATTCACAATTTCGGGATAAGGCATGTGCGCTTTGTTTTCTACCGACTCATACAGCCCATCGCAATAAGCTTCCAGCACCTCTAAAGAGTTGATAAAAGCCAGCTCCGGTTCATACAACTCATCGCGGAAGGCCTCTTGCGGCCAATCGGCTTGGTAATGAACCTGCCCCAAGGCAAGTACCAAAAAAAGAAGGGTAAAAATGGCAAAAAAGGTGTGGATAAAATACTTTTTGTGTATTTTCATAAAAGATGGCTTAGGGTGTCTTACAATCTAACAACGAAGTTAGGGAAAAAAGGTTGAAATCTCACTTTTACATACCAACTTTACTACCAAGCTGCTATCTTTGAGCCTAAACAGTTGATTTTACGCCATGGCCGCCCCCCACCTCTCCATCGTCAGTCCGGTATATAGCGCCGAAAAGCTCATAGACCTGCTCGTGGTACGCCTCGTAGAGGCGCTTGCTCCGCTGCAAAAAGACTTTGAGATTATCTTGGTAGAAGACGGCTCCCCCGATGCCTCTTGGCAGGCCATCGAAGCCCAATGCCAAAAAGACCCCCGCATCAAGGGTATCAAGCTGAGCCGCAACTTTGGGCAGCATTACGCCATCACGGCAGGTCTCGACCAAGCCCAAGGCGAATGGGTGGTAGTGATGGATTGCGACCTCCAAGACCGCCCCGAGGAAATCCTGAAGCTCTACCACAAAGCCCAAGAGGGCTACGAAGTAGTATGGGCGCGCCGCCACCAGCGCCAAGAT
>DAIQNQ010000200.1:0-4374 GCA_036788275.1 Thermonemataceae bacterium | reverse complement strand
TAAAACACTTCTGGATAAAATACGGGATTGGAGAGTGGCGGAATGACCAGCCTCTCGCTTAGGCTGGGGAGCATGCTTTTAATCATTTGAATATCCTTGTCGGAAGTGTCAATAAAATGCCAGTTTCTGCCGTGGTCTATAGAAATAGCAATCAGCGTGGACTGAATCATAAATTTTCCACCCGGAACTTTTAGCTGCAAGGCTTGTGAAATAGTGCATTGGAGTTCTTCTTTTTCGATAATCATCTCTGAGGGTTCTCCAAAAGATATTTCTACAAAGCTATTTCCTTCCGCCTCCATGGCTTCTATGCCTTGGGCGATAGCTTCTGCTATTTTTTGCTTTCCTCCCATCATTTCAACCACTGTCGGATAGGTAAATTCTACAAATGTATGGAAGTCTTTTTGCAGAAAAGATTGTCCCATAATCTCTACTTTTTCTTTGATAATATCGGCGTAGTTCATTGTTTTTTGATTATTTAGGCAGTTGTGAAAAGAAAAATTTATTTGCGGATGGTTTGTATGTAGAAAATAAATGAAGGCTGCTACACACCAAACAATACTACATAAAGCCCAGCAAATATCCAAGCCTTTTGTTGCCTGTGGCGAACAGTACACTTGTTATTTATGTTGTCGAAGGGTATATTCACACAAACATATTATCTCCATGAAACAAGCCCTCTGGAAAGGGGTAGTGATTGCCGAAAGCGATGCTACCGTGGTCATCGAAGGAAACCACTATTTTCCGCCCGATGCCATTAAAAAAGAATATTTTCGCCCCAGTGATACCCACACCACTTGCGCTTGGAAAGGCGTAGCCTCTTACTACCACGTAGAGGTAAACGGCGAAAAAAATGCCGATGCGGCTTGGTACTATCCCCAAACCTCCGAGCTGGCTAAATCTATCGAGGGCTATGTGGCCTTTTGGAAGGGCGTACAAGTGCGATAAATGCAGCGCCTCCCTCGTAGCCTTTGGGGCATTGTAGGCTTTTGTATGGCCTTGCTTTTCTTTGCGGTATTTTTCAGAGCGTCCTTTCAGCATTGGCTGCAAGTGGCTGCGCAGGCTTCTTTGCGCTATTTTGGAGGTTTTTATCTGTATCTGGGCTTTGCGCTGCTTGTTTTGTTGCTGCTATTGGCACTATTGCCAGTAGGCAAGTGGCGTTTGGGCGAGCAAGCACCTGCTTTTTCTAATTATTCTTGGGGTGCAATGCTCTTTAGCACGGGTATGGGGCCGGGGCTGATGCTGCGTGCGGTGCAAGAGCCTGCCTTTTTTTATCAAAATCCTCCCATAGAGGGACTTTATGAGGCTGCGCCTTATGCTTTGGCCTATACGTTTTTTCATTGGGGCTTTACACCTTGGGCTTTTTATGGATTTTTTGCGCTATTAGTGGCGTATATGATGTACCAGCGCCAGCATAAAATGCTGCTTTCCGACTTTTTGGGGCTTGCTGCCCGCAAGGCTGCTTGGGCTGACAGCATCGTGATACTCTGTACCTTGGTAGGCGTGGTGGCCGCCTTGGGCTTAGGCAGCCGCCAAGTGGTGGGCGGATTGGCCTATCTGCTGGGCAAAGAACTGCCCGAAGAGCTTTTCAGTATTTTGGTAATGGCTTTGCTGGTGCTGCTGGCTACTTTTTCGGCACTTTCGGGCTTGGGACGCAGTATCAAGTACATTTCCAATTTCAATTTGGGACTCAGTTTCTTCTTTCTACTTTTCGTGGCTTTTCAGTCGGAGGTGTTTCATTTATGGCAACTCTTTGCCGAGGCCATGGGCATTTACCTGAAAGATTTTGTGGCCATGAGTCTCAACACAGGCAGTGCCCGCGTGAGCGAGGCTTTTTTGAGCGATTGGACGTACTTCTATTGGGCTTTTTGGCTGGCTTGGGTGCCTTTCACGGGGCTTTTTATTGCACGTATTTCGGCAGGGCGTAGCATTAGGCATTTCATTTTGGGCGTACTGCTTTTTCCTTCTTTGGGTACTTTTTGTTGGTTTTCAGCCTTTGGTACATTGCTTTTTAGTCCGGCATACACCGATGCTTTGGCGGCGGGGCATTACGAATCCATTTATACCTCCATTTTTTACTTTTTCGACAGTCTGCCTGCCGCCTCCTTCACGAAGCCCTTGGCCTTGCTCTTGGTCATTACTTTTTTACTTACTTCCATAGACTCGGCCATCTTTGTATTGAGTGTTTTCTCCGATGGTGGCCACGGCGAGCCACGCAGGGCTTTGCGGGCGCTTTGGGGTTTACTGATTGCCTTACTCACAGGAGCACTCTTGTATGTGGGCGCGGGGCAGCTTTTGCAAAGTATGAGCTATATGCTGGTGCTTTTTGCCTTGCCTTTTAGTCTTCTTTATACAGGAGTGGTCTTGTATTTTTTATTTTTGCTCTGGAAAGACTATCGGTCTTCGTGAAAAAATCCCTTCTCGCAAGTAGATACGCACTTTGTAGATACGCACTGCAGTGCGTATCTACGGGATAGGTTCTTAATCCTTCCAACTCATCGGATAGGCCTCATCTACAAAAGGCAGTGCTTCGTTGGTAAGGAAAAGCGGCTTGAAGGTGTCAATCATCACGGCATATTCGTTGGTTTCCTTCGCCCCGATGCTTTTTTCTACCGTGCCCGGATGCGGCCCGTGGGGCAGCCCTCCCGGATGCAGCGTAAAAGAGCCACGGTCTATACCTCGGCGGCTCATAAACTCCCCTTCGGCATAGAAGAGCACCTCGTCGGAGTCTATATTGGAGTGGTTGTAAGGAGCCGGAATAGAGAGCGGGTGGTAGTCGAAGAGGCGTGGCACAAAAGAGCAAATCACAAAGCCCCAAGACTGGAAAGTTTGGTGTACGGGTGGTGGCTGGTGAATACGCCCCGTAATCGGTTCAAAATCGTAAATAGAAAGCGTATAAGGATACAAGAAGCCGTCCCAGCCTACCAAATCCAAAGGGCTGTGCTGATAGACGTATTGGTGCATATAGCCATTTTTCTTGATTTTTACCAAGTATTCACCCTTTTCGCTTTCGGTATGGAGGCTTTGCGGCGGGTGGATGTCGCGCTCACAATAGGGCGAGTGTTCCAAGAGTTGCCCCAAGTCGTTGCGGTATCTTTTTACGGTTTCGATAGGCGAAAAAGACTCGGTGATGAGCAGGCGCACCGGCTCACTGTCGAACTCCACCTTGTAAATCGTAGTACGCGGGATTACCACATAGTCGCCTTTTTGGATACGCAGCTTGCCAAATTGCGAGTACAAGTAGCCGCTGCCATCGTGTACGTAGAGCAGTTCATCGGCCTCACCGTTTTTGTAGTAATAATTCATACTTTTTTCGGAGGGGTGGCAGATGGCAATGCTCAGGTCATTGTTCATCATCAGCACCTTGCGCGCCTCCAGATAGTCGCCTCCCGTAATGCCCGCCTTCGAGGTATTGAGGTGGGTTTGGAGCAGGGGACGGTCTTTGAGCATTTGCAGCTCCTGTTTTACAGGCTGCAATACCTCGTGTACGCGTGTAGGCGGATAGATGTGGTAAAGATTAGAGTAGATACCACTAAAGCCCTTGGAGCTTACCAGCTCTTCGTAATAGAGCGATTGGTCGGGCTGCCGAAACTGTATATGTCTTTTGGAGGGGATGTTTCCCAGCTTATAATAATATGCCATAAAAAATAGGATTGCTTTAAGGCAAATTTATAAAATAGCATGATAAGAAGGAAGCTTTTGGGCAGAAAAGGCCGAAAAAAACCCGCCTGATGGGGCGGGTATGGCTTTAGTCGAAGAAGAGCGGGCTTTTGTTGGCTTGCTCGGCATCTTGTATCTCTACCATTTGCACTTCAAAGACCAAATCTTTGCCTGCGAGGGGGTGGTTGGCATCAATTACGACCAAGGCTTCTTTGATTTCGGTAACTACCGCCGGAATCTGGCGGCCATTGGAGAGGTTTACGCCGATTTTGGCACCTATCTCTATGGGGAAGCCCTCGGGCAGTTGCTCTTTGGGAAATTCCGCAATCAGGTCTTGGCGGCTTTCGCCGTAGGCTTGTCCAAAAGGTATTTCGATGGTTTTCGACTCGCCAACTTGCATGCCTTCTACGCCGGCATCAAACCCGGCAATCATTTGTCCGGCACCTACTGTAAACTGGAGGGGTTCTCTGCCGCTGGAGGTATCGAACACTTCTCCGCTCGTAAGTTTGCCTGTGTAGTGCACTTTCACTACATGCCCTTTTTGTACTTTCAGCATGTGGATGGGGTTTTAGAATGAAATATGAATGAATAAGGAGTAAATACAGAGGGGGAATAGAAGCACAAAATTAAGCAATAATCTCGCTTTTGCAAAAATATTCACAAGCGCCTTTTGGCAAGCAGCCTTGGCCTAAATCCGATTTTTATTTTACATTTGTA
>DAIQNQ010000199.1:2943-4376 GCA_036788275.1 Thermonemataceae bacterium | reverse complement strand
TACACCTTGGCCAATTCCTCTTTGAGGTGGAAGATAATATCCACAGGGAAAGCATCTACGCCGTTCAGTTCGGCCAAGTAGAGCGAAGTCCAATCGAAGAGGTGAATCAAATACAGCGATTGCTCCAAGAAAGAGCTTCCTTGCGGGGCAAGCACGCGCAGGGCGCTGGTCTTGGCCTCAAAAATCGGCTTACAAATATCCATACGCAGGCTCACGCGCGGGTGGTCGTAGTTGGAGCGCAGCATCAATACCGCCGTTTGGGCATAATAGTCATCGGGCAGTTGCCAGCCTACCAGCTCGTTGTGGTTCATTTCGGGAAATACATTCACGTGGCAGAGTTGCTTGGCATTTTCGTTGATTTGCTGCTGGAGGCGCACAATCACAGCTTCCCACTTGTGGTCGGCATAAATAATCGGAATTTTTCCTTGAAAAAGCGCAGCCAAGGCCTTGGCTTCCTGCTGGATTGTGGGCAGGGCTTGGTCTAACAAATGAACAGCCGCTTGGAGCTGCTGCTCAAAGGCCTTGTCAATAAGCCCATGGTGATGCAGCACATACAGAATCTGCACAAAAGAATAGCCCAAAAAAGCCCTCGGACAAGGTGCTTCGTTGGGAATTTGCACAGCGTTCAGCCCCTTTTGGCGGGCGATTTCCAATATTTTGCCTCCCGAACTGATACAATTGATATGTGCACCGCGTTGAAGGGCGCTGTCTAAGGCGCTGAGGGTTTCTTCGGTACCTCCCGAAAAAGAAGAAGCAATAAAGAGCGTGTGCTTGTCCACAAAAGCCGGAATATCGTAGCTTTTGGTGATGTAGAAAGGGATTTTTAGCGTATCGGCCAGCAGCGAGCTTACCAAAGTAGCGCCTATGCCGGAGCCGCCGAGGCCTGCTACTACCACATTACGAAGCTCCTCTGAGGGCATTTGTAGCGCTTGGGCTTGGCCTATTTCGATGGCTTTTTGTACTTGGCTGCCGAAGCCCTCAATCAGTTTTTGCATCATGGCTTTTATGATTTTTAGGCAAAATAACATAAATTTGAATAAAGACTGAAATTTTTCTCTATGAAAAAGCTCAATACCCGCAAAGGCCAAAGAGGAGAGCAAATTGCCGCTGCTTTTTTGGAGGCGCAAGGCTACCAAATAGTAGAAAAAAACTACCGCTATCGCCGTGGCGAAATAGACCTCATTGCCTTAGACCAAGACGTATTGGTATTTGTGGAAGTGAAATGGCGCAGCTCTTCGGCTTATGGCTATCCTGAAGAAGCCGTGAGCGAAAAAAAGAGAAATCTGTTGCTCCAAACCTCCGAGCAATATATCTTTGAAAAAGACTGGCAGCAAGCCCTGCGCTACGACATTGTGGCCATCGTGGAGCAGCAAGGAAAGCCCACTTTTGAACACCTCAAAGATGTATTTTTTTGAATAAATGATGCCTGTATG
>DAIQNQ010000199.1:0-2843 GCA_036788275.1 Thermonemataceae bacterium | reverse complement strand
ATTGGCGAGGAGGAATCGCTCTACGAAACCTTCGGCTGGTGGACCATCTGGTGCCAACAAGACAAAGAAGCATTGCCTTTGCAGACCCAACACAGCTTTGAGATAGAAACACAAAAACGCTATTTTGTAGTAATATACGACCCGCGCAACAGCCGCGCTGATGGCGTGGTGCTGAAAGGGGTGGTGGCCGACAAGAAAAAGCAAATCCTCGAATACAATTTGGATAAAAATAGCTTTGTGGATTGGCACAACCTCGACTGCAAGGGGCAGCCCTGAGATACTTTCACCCAAAACTTAATGCCCATGAAAATCCAACAACTCTCCGAAGAAGACCGCCCCCGCGAAAAACTTCTGCTCAAAGGTAAAGCCGCCCTCTCTGATGCCGAGCTGATAGCCATCTTGATAGGCTCCGGCAGTACCGAGCAAAGCGCTGTGGACTTGGCAAGGAGCATTTTGCAAAGTGTGGACTACAACCTCAATGAGCTGGCCAAGCGCAGCGTAAAAGACTTGGAACGCTTCAAGGGCATTGGCGAGGCCAAGGCCATCAGCATTGTGAGTGCCTTGGAGCTGGGGCGGCGGCGCAAAGAAGCCGAGCTGCTCCGAAGGCCTAAAATCACCTCCTCTGCCGATGTGTACGCGCTCATGCAAGAGCACCTGCTCGACCTGCCCCACGAGGAATTTTGGGTGGTACTGCTTAACCGTGCCAATGAGGTGCTGCGCAAGCTCCAAATGAGCAGCGGCGGCCTGAGTGGCACGGTGGCCGATGTCAGAATGATTTTTAAGAGTGCCTTGGAGCATCAGGCACACGCCTTGATTTTGGTGCATAATCACCCTTCCGGCAATCGAAAGCCCAGCGACGCTGACCTCAAGCTCACCAAAAATCTTAAAGAAGCCGGAAAGATTTTGGAAGTGCCCGTATTAGACCATTTGATTTTTGCAGAGCGCAGTTACTTTAGCTTTGCCGATGAGGGGGTTTTGTGAAATACAAAGATAAAAGCTTGGAAATCAGAAAATTTATCCTTAACTTCATTTTCTAAGCTTTATTTTTCACCTAAAATCCCTGCCCTATGGAAAAGATTCGCCTTGTAACCGAGTACATGACGCACATCAATCGCCTCATTACTTTCCGACCCGAACAAAACATCATGGATGCCATCAGGCTGATGCTCAAGCACAAAATTACGGGTGCGCCTGTATTGAATGCCGACGGTGATATGATTGGGATGATTTCCGAGAAAGACTGCCTCAAGGTAATTGTAAACTCTGCTTATTACAACGATATGCCCGGCAAAGTAGAAGACTACATGACTACCAGCCTCACGACTGTTTCGGTAGATAAAAATGTGGAGGAAGTGGCCGAGATGTTTATCAACAGCCATTTTAAGCGCTTTCCGGTGGTGGATAAAGAAGGAAAATTGACAGGGCAGGTGAGCCGCCACGATATTTTGCGTGCCAGCCAAGACATGAAATTTACCACTTGGGAAGACAAGGCGCTGGGGCATCATTCCTAAAAAAATAGTAGATATGCACACGTAGATATGCACTACAGTACATATCTACTATTCTCTTCAAACAAAAGTGGTTTTGCTTGAAGAGAATAATAAAATCATTGATAATCAAAAAAATCAATCAGGTAAATCCTGAAAATCACTTTAATCTTGGTATATTTTACAATTGGTCGAGCAATTTCTTTTTCTGAATCTGAAACTCCTCTTCCGTAACAATACCCTTCTCGCGCAACTCACCTAATTGGCGTAGCTTCTCGAAGATAACACTTGAGGTATCGGCGCTGCTTTCTTTGCTGCTGTTGCCGCTGCCTTTTTGCTGTTGGCGCAGCTTTTCGGCAAATTCCTTTCCCTTCTCAAACTCCTTCTTAAAAACCTCGCGGGCATCGCTGACATTGAAGTTCTCCAAATTGCCGCCGCTATTGAGGTGCTTGATAAATACTTGTCCCAAAGCGTAGGTAGAAGCTCCCGACACGACAATCATCGGAATACCGCCAATGAGCGTACCCAAGCCCGGAATGGTCTTGATGAGGCTCGCACCGATTTTGATAAGGCTGGTGCCGGCAATTTCGTCAATGAGCATTTTGCCACTGATTTCGGAATAGGCTACTTGATAGTCTTGGCACATTTCGCGCAGCATACTGAGCTGTACGGCAGTGAGGGCGGCGATGTCTAAGAGGGGGATAGGTACTGCGCCTGCCCCCATCGAAAGTAATACATACTTGGTAACGGTCTTGTTGGCTTGCTCTTCCATTTCTTGTTGTTTAGCGATTTCAGGATCTAACTTGGCTGCGATTTTTTTGGCAATATATTCAAACATAAGATTTTGCGTTTTGGGTGAGGTATTCTCTTGCTGCTTGATACCCTGCCGCAAATTCTTGTCCAAGATAAAAAAAATCTACCAATTTTCTATTTCTTTTACTTTTTCTGTCAAAGAGGCAGGGTGGGGTGCTTTATTTTTGGTTCTATAATCGTAGGTTACAATGCGCGCAATGGCCTTGGTGGCTACTCTGTCCAATGCCTCGCTCACGATGAGCGTCTCCATCGTAAAGCTGTACTCGTCCATGGCAATGACCTTGGTACCTACCAACAGACTGTCCGGAAATGTAACAGGTGCTTTGTATTGTACGGTGATTTCGGCCAAAATAGGCCCTAAGCCATTGAAAGAAGCCATATCGCGAAAGCCCAAAGTCTCCAAATAGGCCACACGCCCCGATTCTAAATAGCGCAGATATACCACATTGTTTACGTGATGACCGATGTCCATATCGCCCCATTGTACGGGCAGGCGGATAATGCCCTTGTAGCCTTCTAAAAGTGTGTGCATAATCAAGTTTA
>DAIQNQ010000198.1:0-4394 GCA_036788275.1 Thermonemataceae bacterium | reverse complement strand
AGGAGGAGGAGTGCCATTGCCTTGCGGCAAAGCTTAGTAGAGAGTGCTGCCATAAATAATTATGTATAGATTTTTATGAGGGTGAATTTCTAAAGGTGCGTGCTGTATTTTACGAAATTGCGGAGAAAAGGTGCAGGGTGTTTTCTTGTTTTTTTAGCAACTTTAAATCCCTCTTAATCAGTCAATAATCTTGCCGTTTTGGACTTGCAGAAATAGCTTTGTTGAGCAACAAACTATACATACAAATACAAGGCTTTACTACTTTGTTTCGCAGCTTTGCATGTTATTTCTTTTTATAAACAAGTATTTCTTCTAAGGCTATTTTTCTTTGTTTTTTTTGGACAGTATTCTCATTCAAAAGTGGCTGAAAGGTGAAGGATACAGGCTTGGCAGCATCAAAGTACCAATAGTTTCCTTCTTGGCGACCATCTTGGCTTTGGATACGAAGCTGAGGGATTTCGTTGATACTAAATTGATTTTTGGCTTTGTCGAACCATATTCCCAAAGCTTGCAAATCTTCTTCCTTAGCATACCGCAAGGTCAGGATAAGGCTGATGGGCGCAACACCTTCTGGCGATATTGCTTCAGCAGATTTTTGTTGAACTTGCTTTTCGGGAAAAGCCTGCAAGGCTTCAGCCCACTTTAACTGGCTTTTTGGTGTTTGGGTGAGCGCTTTCCACTGCTCCGAGGCGCGCTGTATTTCCTCTTCTGTTTCTATCAAAGCAAAAAGCTGGCTCTGCACAACCTCCACTGTTTTATCTTTTTGGGAGATAGTAACTACGGTTTTCTCTGCAAAAATACGGTGTTCTTCCGTCTGAAAGAAGGTGGAAAGTATAAAGAATACGATTTTGATTTCGAGCATATCGAGGGCTTGGAGGCTTTTATTGTAGTTATAATTTTGCTTTTATACGGCAAACACCTCATTGCTGTCAGAAAAAGCCTTAAACTCTAGCGGGTTGCCACTAAAGTCAAACACAAACATCGTCCATTGCTCCCCGACCTTGCCTTCGTATCGTTGGTAGGGCTTCACCACAAACTCTACTTGCGCTGCTTCGAGCTGTGCTTGGATACGTCGAAACTCTTCGACGCTCAGCAAACAGCCAAAATGTGGCACAGGCACGCTGATGCCATCTACCTTGCCGCAGTAGTCCAAGGCCGGAAGGTTGTCGCTGATGTGTGCCGAAAGCTGGTGGCCAAAGAAATTGAAATCTATCCAATGCTCGGTGGATCTGCCCTCTTGGCAGCCGAGTATCTCTACATAAAACCGGCGGGTAGAGGCAATGTCTTTTACCTTGAAAGCGTAGTGAAATGCGTACATAAAGGCAGTATAATGATGGAAAGAGGAAAGCAATTCATCAAAAATATACAGAATGCACCAAAGTTCAAAATTCCGTATAAGGGAAGAGGCCTTCGTTCGGAGCGCCTTGCGCCCTGCTGAGGCTGTCGAGCATTTTGAGCAAAGTGGGTATTCGGTGTGTGCCGTGCATATTTTCAATCAAAAGGGCAGCTTCCTCAAGGGCGATGCCGACCGCCGTGATGTAGAGCGGCCTGAGGCTTTGGCCTCGCAGCACTTGGCGCTTGTTTGCGTTTAGGCTCGCAAAATTAGTCTTGGCCACTCCCAGCACGGGCACTTGCCCTTGCAAGGCTTCGTACAAATGTGCGCCCAAGCCCGCCTTCCCCTCATCGTCGAGATATACAAAGCCATCTACAATAATGGCCTCCAGATTTTCTTGGGGCTGTATTTTGTGGAGCAAGCTCAAGATACAAGGCAATTCCCGTTTATAAAACGCTCCCGATTGATATGCTTCGATACCTGTGAGGGTTTCGGAATAAAGGCTGAGCGGCACCGCATCGGCCCAATGGCCAAAGGCCAAGCAGGCGGTCTTGGCGCTGCCGTCAAAGTAATAGGTATCAAATGCCAGTATCATTTGCGGAAGGTAGGGAGAATTTTCCAAAGTGCTGCTCAAAGGGAAGCAATCTTCAATATAGAAGCTGTTTGAGCGGAGTAACTTTAGATGAATATCTAAGCCATTAAGAATTGACTAATTTTTATTTTTTAGAAAAATTTCCTGCTCTTGAAAGCCATTTCCTTTTACAAAGCTTTTGAACTGCCTCCGCGTAACCGAGAACTGATGTGGTGCAATACTGTCTGGAGTGCTTTTGGTAAGAGCATTCAAGGTGTTGATTTCCTCCGGCGTGGAGATAGCACCAATGAGCAGCTTTCCCTTCGAAAGTTGGAATTTTTTTACTTCCCAGCCGGTATTTTCGTGATAAATATTGATAAAATAATTGCCTTGCATCTTTCTGAGTATGTGCTCGTTGCTGATATAAAAAAGTGTATCTGTATAGGTTTGTTGTACAAGGAGGCTGTCGCCTTCCGAATGAATGGTAACTTGTATTGGACTCTTAGGAAAGGACAGGGTATCTTTGTAAAGACCAGAGATACTGTCTAACTGGCTTTTGGGTACTCTTTCTTCAAAGAAACATATCCTCTGAATAAGCTTTTCGCCAATGAGCAGCGTATTGCTGTCTGTGAGGCTTGTATAGCGCCCTTGCCAAGATGTGGGAAAGGCTGATAAATTTGCACTGCCTGTGGGCTGCGGCTCTTGGAAAGTTACAGTGGGTTCGCAGGCTGACAAAGAGCAGAGCATTATTACAACAAGTTTTCTAAAATGTACCATAATCGTTTTGATAAAGTTAAACTGCATTTAATGCTTTTCAATATTCAAAGTAACCCTGATAGAGAGCTTATTGTGATGTGAGGGAGTGCTTTGAGGCTACCATCCCGCCCACCCAAACAATCCCTTCAAAAAAGCAGATATTCCTAAAAATTAATAACTTTGTGGCAAAGCCCTCGGCAAATTTTGCTGCCGCGCAGCTTGATGGTAGAAACAAATTTTTGGAACAGCCACAGGGCTTTGTAGCCCGCTACCCTATGAAAACCCCGAAAAAAGTATTTTGGAGAGAAGCTTATCAGCTCTGGCTTTGCCTGAGTTTGCTGTTGCTGTCGGGTGGGATGGCCTTGGGGCAATCCAAAAGCCAACTCGAAGAGCAAAAACGGCAGAAACTCCAGAAGATTCAGGAAATCAATAAAATCCTCAGCGAAACCGCCCGTGAGAAGAAAGTGAACCTTGGCCAGCTCAATGCTTTAAAAGCCAAAATCTCTGTAAAGCAAGAAATCATCAACAATACCCGCAAAGAACTCCAGCTCATAGACGAAGGCATCAAGGAGACCGAGCAGGTAATCGTAGCCCTCGAAAACGACTTGGGCAACCTCAAAAAAGAGTATGCCCGTATGATTTATAATGCTTCCAAGAGCAGTAATACACTCAACAAGGTGATGTTTGTGTTCTCTTCCGGCGATTTCAATGAGGCGCTGCGGCGTATCAGCTACCTGAAGCAATATGCCAAAGCCCGCCGCATCCAAGTAGAGCAAATTCAAAAAACCAAACTGGCCTTGGAGGCGCAAAACCAAAAAGTAGTGGTACAAAAGCGCGAAAAAGCACAAGTATTGCGAAATTTTGAAGAAGAAAATAAAGATTTTGTACGCTTAATCATCGAACAAGACGACTTGGTAAAGCAACTCGCCTCCAAAGAAAAAGAGTTGCGCACAGAGGTAAACGAAGAAAAGAAAAGCCTCAAAGAGTTGGAAACACAGCTCATGGCCATCATCAAAGGGGAAATCCAAAAAACCTCCGGCAGTGAAAAGGCTACCAAAATTACCCTTACCCCCGAAACAGAAATCATCTCTACTTCTTTTGCCAATAACCGCGGCACGCTGATATGGCCCGTAGAGGCAGGCTTTATCTCCGAGCCCTTTGGCGTACACAAGCATCCAGTATTGAAAAATATTGACAAGAACAACCCCGGAGTCAATATCCAAACCAAGCAAGGAGAAAGAATCCGAAGCGTATTCGATGGCGAAGTGAAGGGCGTATTCGAGATGCCCGGCAAGGGCTACGCCATCGTGATTAACCACGGTGAGTATTTTACTACCTATACGGGGCTTTCGGAGGTAAATGTAGGCATCGGCGACAAGGTGCGGCGCAAGCAGGCCCTCGGCGAAATAGCCACCAACAAGGGCGTGGCCGAAATACAGTTTTGTATCGTCAAAAATCAAACTTATCTCGACCCGGAGAAGTGGCTCGTAAAAAAATAATCATCAGCACGCTTGACAATTCAAATAATCCCAGTATATTTGCATTCCTAAAGCAAAACGGAGATTGTAGCTCAGTTGGTTAGAGCGCTAGATTGTGGATCTAGAGGTCGCGGGTTCAAGCCCCGTCTTTCTCCCTCCTAAAAAGCAAAAACCTTGTCAATATTGACAAGGTTTTTGCTTTTTCTTTTTAGTCTATACCACTGAAAAGTCGTCCCCAGCGGATTTTCTTGAAGAA
>DAIQNQ010000197.1:0-4400 GCA_036788275.1 Thermonemataceae bacterium | reverse complement strand
CACGCACACAGCTGGGTGATGTCTTTTGATACCGAGCTGGAGGCTTTTGAGACCTACGCCTCCGTAATGCCCAACAACTGTGTTTTTTTGGTAGATACCTACGATACCCTTGAAGGCGTGAAACAGGCCATTGCCGTAGGCCAAAAGCTGCGCGAAAAAGGCTACCGCATGGCCGGCATACGCCTCGACTCCGGCGACTTGGCCTACCTGAGTATCGAGGCGCGCAAGCTGCTCGATGCCGCAGGCTTTCAGGAGGCCAATATCGTGGCCAGCAACGACCTCGACGAATACACCGTGGAGAGCCTCAAGATGCAAGATGCCCAAATCAATGTATGGGGCATCGGTACCAAGCTCGTTACGGCCTACGACCAGCCCGCCCTCGGAGGGGTCTATAAGATTGCGGCCATTCGCAATGCCGCGGGCGCTTGGGATTATAAAGTGAAACTTTCGGAACAGAGCATCAAAATCTCCAATCCGGGCATACAGCAGGTACGCCGCTTTTATCAGGAGGGGGAATATGTAGGCGATATGATTTATCACATAGAGCAGCCCTTGCCCCAAGAGGGCTATACGATTATAGACCCAATGGATATGACGCGCCGCAAGCTAATCAGCGCTGATACGGCTTGGGAAGACCTGCTCGTGCCCATCATCGTACAAGGCAAAAGTGTATATCAACCGCCTTCTATCCACGAAACGCGCCAACGTACCGCCACTCAGCTGGCAAGCTTCCATGCGGGTATCAAGCGTTTCAGCAATCCGCACAGCTATCCGGTGGGCTTGGAGCAATCGCTTTTCGAGCAAAAAATGCAAATCATTATGCAGCTCAAAGGTTTGGCCTAAGTGCTGTGGCTACCTTTTGCTGCAATTCAGAATAAAACCCTTGCTATGTAGATTTTCTATTTCGATAAGGTACTCAGGGTCTTGGGCGAGGTACTTGCGGAGCTTGGTGATGAAGACGTTCATACTTTGCTTCGTAAAGTAGTCGTCATTTTTCCAGACTTTCAGCAAAGCCTCTTCGTGGGTAAGTACCTCTCCGGCCTTTTCGAGCAGGAGGCGAAGCAGCTCGGCCTCTTTGGGGCTGAGCTTTTGGCTTTTGTCTTGAAGGTGCAGCAGGCGCTTGTTGTAATCGAAGGCATAGTTTCCCAGCTGAATGGGCGCTGAGGGCTGCTGAAGCAGTGTATGTTTTTGCAGAAGCACTTGCAGCTTGAGGAGGAGGATTTCGGGGTCGAAGGGCTTGATAAGGTAGTCGGCAGCGCCTGTTTGGTAACCTTTTATTTGGTCTTCTTTGAGGGTTTTGGCAGTGAGATACACAAAAGGAATATCCTTGCCGCTGCTTTTTATTTTTTCGCCCAAAGTAAAGCCATCCAGCAGGGGCATCATCACATCCAAGATACACGCATCGAAATGCTCTTTTTGGAAGGCTTGCAGGGCTTCTTCACCATTTTTGCAAAGCAAAATATCGAAGCCATTCATTTCGAGAAAGGCGCGAAGCATCATGCCAAAATTGTGGTCGTCTTCTGCCAAAAGGAGTCGCTTCATAGGGAATAAGATATTTGTCTATGATAAAAGTGATTTTTAGCGCTTGTCAAGGCTTTTCAAAGTTTATTTTCTTCTACCAGCGGCAACTCCAAGATGAAAGTGCTGCCCTTGCCGAAGCGGCTTTTGAGGCTGATATGGCCTTGGTGCTGCTCTGCGATGGCCTTTACGTAGCTGAGGCCTAAGCCGAAGCCCTTGATATTGTGGATGTCGCCGGTGGGCACTCTGTAAAACTTATCGAAAATAAGCGCCTGCTTGTCGCGGCTGATGCCCAAGCCTTTATCGGCTACCAAAATACGCAGCTTTTCAGAGGTGTTTTCGGTACTAAGCACAATATCTATCTGTTCGGGCGAGTACTTCACGGCATTGTCCAAAAGGTTAGAGAGGGCATTGGAGAGGTGGAAGGCATCGCCTTGAATCTCGGCTTTGGCGGCATTGAGCAAGCGCTTGATGTGTCCGCCTTTTTCTTTGATTTTCAGCTCATAAGCATCGGCCAAGTAGTTGATGATTTCGTGGAGATTGACCTTGTCTTTTTTGAGTTCAAAAGCTTTTTTATCGCTGATAGCCGCTTGTAGCACTTTTTCTACTTGTTGGTTGAGCCTTTTATTTTCTTCTTTAATCACCTTGGTAAATTGCCTGATGCGCTCCGGCTCTTGGATTACGGTGGCATTTTCGATATTGGCAACGGCGAAGCTGATAGTAGAAATGGGCGTTTTGAGCTCGTGGGTTACATTGTTAATAAAATCATTTTTGAGGCAATTCAGTTTGTGTTGCTTCATAAGGAGGCGGCTTGCCCATAGGAAGCATATCAGCGTAAGAATAATCGGCAAAATGGCTGCCGCCAAAGGCAGCCAAAGGGAGCGCCACAATACCGCCTGCTCTTTGGGAAAGTAGAGATGCAAGACTTCTTTTTCGTTGAAAGGATACTGAAAGCTGCTTTGCTGCAAGAGGCTGCTGTCGGCTTGGGCACTCAGGTAGAGGTATTGCTGCCGAGTAGGGCTAAAAAAGCCAAGTTGCACCTCTTCTAAGCGGGGCTGGAGCTTGGCTTGGAGGAGGGAGTCTAAGGGAAAAAGGGCGGCTACACTCTTTTTGTCCTCCTCGCAGTCGGCGCACATTTGTATGCTGCGAAAGAGATAAAACTCTTTGAGGCGCTTATTGTCGGAGCGGCGGGTTTTCTCCATTTCGTCTTTGAAACGCATAAACTGCTCGTGGCGCAGGGCAGGCAGGCTGGTATCGGCGCGGAAGTCGAGCAGGGGATATTGCTGAGCAGCCTGAGCAATCATAAACACAAAATTGCTGTCGGGACTGGTATAAAGGCTGTTGTAGGAGTTGCTGTCTTCTACATTGGAGGTAAAGCTGTTCCAAGCCACAAAAGCCTGCTGTACCTCGCCTACGGCCTGCTGTACGTCTTGCGCCATCAGCTTCTTTTTATTGTCTATCAGATCCAAAATAGCCGGTACTTGCAGGCCAAAAATAAGCCCTGCCGGAAAGGCGATGAGATACACAATGATGTGATACACGGTAATATTTTTCCACTTCTTCATAGCTGCAAAGATACAGAAGCACGCGTTGTGATGCTTGCTTTTAAGTTTTCTTTAAGTTTTGCGCCTCAGGAGGCAGGATTTAAGTTTTTATTAAGGATAATTTAGAGATTCCTTTACTCAAAAGCAAAAAGAAAAGCCCCAACTTTGTGATGTACTCAAAGATATTTACGTCTATGTTCACCAAAATTAAATCATCACTTTTATTTTTACCACTTTTGTTGGCGCTTTTGGCCTGCCTGCTACTGAGCCGCAGGCCGAAGGCCCAGCTGAGTGGTCAAGCACCTTCTTTGTATATTGTTTCAAGCTTTAATGTGTAAGTAAAATGAAAAAAGAAAAAGTTAGCCGTATCATACGCACCCTGTTGGGAGCACTGGTACTTTTCGGAACAGGTTTTCTCTTCGGAACGCTACTCTCTCAAATCCTGTCATAGCTTTTCCCACGCAGCTGCCTACCAAGGCGCGTCTTGTTCTTTATTTACCTCCAAACAATCATCGTATGAAATCTCCCTTCAAAACAAAAGTACAAGCCGCCGAAGTAGGCGCAGGTCTTGGCCTCATCACTGTTTCTCTTACCTTTTGTATTATTGACAACAGCATGGTGCCTTATATGTGGCTCAACATAGTGCTTGGTTTCTTAATCAGCACAGGTTTGCTCTCCGACAAGCGTCTAAGCTCCAAAAGCTGCTCCCAAAAGGCAAGCGCCGAGAAGTAAAGCCATTCACCCAATCTCTCATTCACCCCAATCTCTCATTCTCTATGAAAGCAGTAAACATTTTGTGGCTTCTATGCTTGGTAGCACAAAGCCTCTGGGCGCAGCAAGGCGACTGGACACAGGTACAATTCGACAACGGCGTGCGGGTAAAGTTTCCGCAAGCCCCCCAAAAAACCAACAACGGACAGAACACTTATTATCGTCTGCGCGCCGCCGACAGTACCGCTACTTTGGTAGCTTTGGCCGTGGACTTGTCGGGCACAGGCGTATCGGCAGAGCAGTACGAAGAAATGGCCGAAAGTGATGAATTTTGGCAGCAAGTACAAGAAAGCATGCTGGCGCAAATGCCGACTTCTAAACTCCTCAAGTCGGAGCGCCGCCAAATCGGTGGAAAGCCTGCCTTGTATTTAGAAATAGAGCGCGACAATGCCAACAAAAAGGACAAAGACCTGATGTACCAATGGGTATTTATGAAAGGAATTGTCAACCACTCTGTGGTATTTGTGAGCCTCCAAGGCAAGGGCAATTTAAAACTTCGCGATGAGTTTTTTGCCACCGTAGCCCCATAAACCTTTCCAAAACCCCCTACAAAAATTATAAAAAATC
>DAIQNQ010000196.1:0-4442 GCA_036788275.1 Thermonemataceae bacterium | reverse complement strand
CAAGATAAAGCTTTTTGCGAAAAAGCCTGAGGCTTTTGGCGGCATTTTGCTCGAATCCTTCTAAATTTGCATCTAAAACTCCGACAAACGATGAAGTATATTGCTTTTTTATGGCTTGGCTTGCTGCTGAGCGGCACTACTGAGCTTTTTGGCCAAAAAAATGAAGTACAGAAACGTGTACATGAGGCCGTACAGAACTATTACCAAGGCTATCTGCACAATGAGGCTGCCCCCCTTGCCAAAGCTTTCGACTTGGAAAACGGCCATCTCAAAGCCCTCCAAAAAGACTCTGCCTCGGCTCGCCAATTTGTAAGGGTCTATCCTATGCAGCAAGTGGCGGAGCGCTGGGTAAGCAAAAAACCTTTTAGCGATGCGCAAAAAGCCCAAAGCCACCTCAAAATCCTCTCTACCGACATCCTCCAAGAGCAACTGGCCGTGGTGAAAGTAGAGCTGAAGGCCGGCGAAAAAGTATATATAGACTACCTCTCGCTCTACCAAGTAAATGGCGAGTGGAAAATCGTAAACAAGGTATTTGTGGAGCTGCCCGAAAAAGCTCCCAAAAAATAAACATTTTGCTGAAAAGCAATCCGACAAACTTTATCCAAGGCTATGAGTAATTTTCTTGAAGAACTTCGCTGGCGCGGTATGCTGCACGACATGATGCCCGGCACCGAAGAAACCCTCGCCAAAGGCATGACCGCAGGCTACATCGGCTTCGACCCCACGGCTTCCTCCCTGCATTTGGGCAATTTGGCCACCATTATGCTGCTCGTCCACTTCCAAAGAGCCGGCCATAAGCCTATCGCCTTGGTGGGCGGGGCTACGGGTATGATTGGCGACCCCTCCGGCAAAAGTGCCGAGCGGCAGTTTCTCTCCGAAGAGACCCTCGCCCACAACCAAGCCGCTATCAAAAAGCAGTTAGAAAAATTCTTGGACTTTGATTGTGGGGCGCACGCCGCCGAGATGGTCAATAACTACGACTGGTTCAAGGAAATAGGCTTTTTGCAGTTTCTCAGAGAGGCAGGCAAGCACCTCACCGTCAATTATATGATGGCCAAAGACTCCGTAAAAAATCGCTTGGGCGAAGGCGGGGGCATCTCCTTCACGGAATTTAGCTACCAATTGCTCCAAGGCTACGACTTCTATCACCTTTATACGAACAAAAACTGTCGCCTCCAGATGGGTGGCTCCGACCAATGGGGCAATATCACGACAGGCACAGAGCTGATTCGCCGCAAGGCCGCAGGCGAAGCTTATGCTCTTACCACGCCGCTACTTACCAAGGCCGATGGCAGCAAGTTTGGCAAGTCGGAAGGCGGCAATATCTGGCTCGATGCCTCGATGACCTCGCCCTACAAGTTTTACCAGTTTCTCCTCAACCAAAAAGACGAGGACATGCCCCGCCTGATACGGGTTTTTAGTCTGAAAAACCGCACCGAAATAGAAGCCTTGGAAGCACAGCACCAAGCCGCCCCCCACGAGCGCCACCTGCAAAAAGCCTTGGCCGAAGAGCTTACCCTGCGCATCCACTCCCAAGAGGGTTTGGAAAATGCCCAGCAAGCCTCGCTCATTCTTTTTGGCAAAGAGGTGGTAGAAGCCCTGCGCCAAATCAGCGAAGCGACCCTGCTTGAGGTATTTGAGGGCGTGCCACAGGTGGAAATCAGCAAGGAAGCTTACCAAAGCTGCGAAAACGTAACCGACCTGCTCTCGGTAGCTACCGAAGGACAGATTTTCAAGTCGAAGGGAGAAGCCCGCAAGGCCATTCAAAACAATGCTGTGTCTATCAATAAAAGCAAAGTGAGCGACCCACAGCAAAGTGCCGATTTTGAGCTGCTTCAGCACAAATACCTGCTTGCCCAAAATGGTAAAAAGCAGTACTACCTTATCAAGGTACTTGCATGAAACTAATTTGCCAAAAAAGTAATTCTTGAGATAGCTGCTCTTTGGGCAGCTATTACTTATTAGTCTTTATTTTTATAATTTGAAGCTTTTTTTATGTGTGGTATCGCCCTTATCCGATTGCGCAAGCCTTATCAATATTATATCAACAAGTACGGCACTGCTCTTTATGGCATCAATAAGATGTATCTGTTGATGGAAAAGCAACGCAATCGCGGACAAGATGGCGCAGGATTGGCCGTAGTAAAACAAAATGTACTGCCCGGCACACGCTATTTCAGTCGCTACCGCTCTATTGACAAAGATGCCATCGAGAGCATCTTCAAAAGAATCAATAAAAAGTTTAAAAAAGCGACCAAAGAGCACAAAGACAAGCGCCAAGATGCCGATTGGCTCAAAGAAAATGTGGCCTTCACGGGCGAGGTGCTGCTTGGGCATTTGCGCTACGGTACACACGGGGTAAACTCTATCGAAAATTGCCACCCTATGCTCCGCCAAAACAACTGGCGCAGCCGCAACCTCGTACTGGCCGGAAACTTCAACATGACCAATGTAGATGCACTTTTTCAGAAGCTTATTGCCCTTGGCCAGCATCCCAAAGAGCATATTGATACCGTAACCGTACTCGAAAAAATAGGCCACTTCTTAGACGAAGAAAATGAGGCCGTGTATCAGCGCTTCAAAGGGCAATACTCCAAGCAGGAGATGTCGCATATCATCGAACAAAACATAGACCTCCAGCACGTGCTCCAACGCTCCTGCAAAGATCTCGATGGAGGCTATGCCATCGCCGGCGTAACGGGCTATGGAGCAGCTTTTGTGGCACGCGACCCCTCCGGCATTCGTCCGGCTTATTATTATGCCGACGACGAAGTGGTAGTAGTGGCCTCCGAGAAGACCGCCATCAAAACGGCCTTCAATGCACAATACGAAGACATTGTGGAAATCAAGCCTGCCCATGCCCTGATTATTGACCAAAACGGCGACTATGCCGAAAAACCCTTCGCACAAGCCAAAGAAAAACTCTCTTGCAGCTTCGAGCGCATTTATTTTTCGCGTGGCTCCGACCCCAACATCTACACCGAGCGCAAGCGCTTGGGCGACTTGTTGGCGCCTCGTATTTTGGAAGCACTCCAATATGATGTAGAAAATACTGTTTTTTCTTATATTCCCAATACTGCCGAAACAGCCTTCTTAGGAATGATGAAAGGTATCGAGAAGTTTTTGATTCGACAAAGGCTGCAAGCCATCGAGCAGGGCGAAATCAAAGGGGAAGCCTTGGAGAAGCTTCTCTCCTTCCGTCCACGCATCGAAAAATTAGTAATTAAAGATGTGAAACTGCGCACTTTTATTACCGACGACCGCCACCGCGACGAGATGGTAGCCCACGTGTACGACACTACCTACGAGGTGATTAGGAAAAATACCGATACCATCGTAGTCATTGATGACTCCATCGTGCGGGGTACGACCTTAGAGAAAAGTATTTTGAAAATGCTCGACCGCCTTGAGCCTAAGAAAATCGTGGTGGTGTCTTCAGCGCCGCAAATCCGCTATCCCGACTGCTACGGTATTGATATGTCGCGCCTCAAAGATTTTGTGGCTTTTCGGGCAGCAGTGGCTCTTTTGCAGGAGCGCCAGCGTGAGGACTTGCTTGAAGAGGTATATCACCTTTGTGTAGAAAGCCTGAATGATGCCGAAAGCAAAGAAAATTTTGTACAAAGGCTCTATGCACCCTTTACAGAAAAAGAAATCTCGGACAAAATTGCCGAACTGCTCCGCCCCAAAAATCTGAAAGCCGATGTGGAAGTCATCTTTCAATCGGTAGATGCCCTGCACCAAGCCTGTCAGCATCACCAAGGCGACTGGTACTTTACGGGCAATTACCCTACTTTAGGTGGTAACAAGGTGGTACACAAGGCTTTTATCAACTATATGGAAGGCAAACTCGAAAGAGCTTATTAAATTGTTCATTCAACATCAACCCTTTTTTCGCATTTTATGAATATTCTCTATGTACTTTTCAGCGGCTCTCTGCTCTTTTTGGCCTTGGCAGCCGATGCCCAGAAGAAACCCAAAGTTTCTAAAGACGATTACCTGATTACACTTGAAACAAAATTCGGAGAGATGAAAATCCTCCTCCACGAACAAACCCCCAAGCACCGCGAAAACTTCCTCAAACTCGTACAAAGTGGCTTTTATGATGACTTGCTCTTCCATCGCATCATGGAAAACTTTATGATACAAGGCGGCGACCCTAACTCCAAAAATGCCCAAGCAGGCGAAATGCTCGGTATCGGCAACAATGGCTATCGCATAGATGCGGAGTTCAGACCGGAGCTGTTCCACAAAAAAGGAGCTTTGGCGGCTGCTCGCGACGACAACCCTGAGAAGGCCTCCAGTGGCTGCCAATTTTATATTGTACAAGGGCAGGTGTGGAAAGCTGAAGACCTTGACAACATAGTACAACGCTACGGTCTCTCTATCCCCGATGCCCACCGCGAGGTGTATCAGAGCATCGGCGGCAGCCCCCACCTCGACCA
>DAIQNQ010000195.1:0-4493 GCA_036788275.1 Thermonemataceae bacterium | reverse complement strand
CAAGAATAAAAGCCACGAAGATACAGCATCTTCGTGGCTTTTTAGGAGAAAAATCAAGACTTGTTTTAAGCTCTCAGCAGCCTTTGGGCAATGTAGCCTTCGAGCCACTCGCGGAGGAAGTCGAGCGAGATACGCTCCAGTACCTCTCCGGCAAAGGCTTGCATGAGCAAGGCGCGCGCGCTGTCTAAGCTAATGCCTCGGGCGCGGAGGTAGAAAAGCGCCTCTTCGTCGAGCTGCCCGGTGGTAGCACCGTGCGAGCATTTTACGTCATCAGCCCATATTTCGAGCTGAGGTTTGGTATAAATGCCTGCCTCTTTGGAGAGCAAGATATTGCGGTTTTGCTGGAAAGCATTGGTTTTTTGTGCGTCTTGTTGCACATAAATTTTGCCATTGAATACCCCCGTGGCTTTGCCATCGAAAATACCCTTGTACAATTCATTGCTATAAGAATTGGGCTGCTGGTGGTCCACCAAGGTATGATGGTCGGTATGGCTTTGGCCATCGAGCAAGGTAAGGCCGTTGAGGAAAGCCTCGCAGTATTGTCCGGCGATACGCACGTGAAGATTGTTGCGTACCAAGCGCCCCGCAAAGGAGAGCGTATTGGCCGAGAAATAGCTTTTGTCGGCCAATACAGCCTCGGTAAGGTTGATATGGTACAGCTCTCCGGCGTTTTCGTTTTGGATTTTGTAATAGTCCAAACGGGCGGCAGTGGCCAAGCTGATTTCACTTACTTGGTTGAAAAAGCCCTTGCCTTCGCCGCTGCTTTGGTACAGTTCAATGATGCGGGCTTGGCTGTTTTCCTCCAAAATCCACAAATTGCGGTGCTGCGCATTGAAGTTTTGGGAGGTATCGCCCAAATAGTAGATAAACACGGGTGCTTCTATCACCTTGTTTTTTTCTACGTGCAGCACAGTGCCTTCGTGGGTATAAGCCGTATTGAGGGCATTGAAGTAGTTGCTGGAAGTATCTTGGGCGATTTTGCCGAAGTGCTTTTGCAACAGTTCTGGTGCAGCTTGCAGGGCTTCTGCCCAAGAATATACTTTCAGGCCGGCCTGTGGCTTTATTTTAGAAAATTCTGCCTGAAAAACTCCATTGACAAATACCAATACCGAGCTGTCGGCGGGCAGCGCCAAGCCTTCGGGCAGGGCAGGGGCAGCAATGGCGGCGGTAGCGGCCTGAAAGTCCATCTGTGCCAGCTGGCGGAGGTTGGTGTATTTCCACTCTTCGTGCTTGGTAGTAGGCAAAGAAAGCTGCTTGAGTTGCTCAAAAGCATTCTCTTGCAGGGGTGTGAGTATATCAGAAGCCTTTTGGGCGACAAATTGCGGGTATTGCGCGATAAAAAAATCCATAGCTTTTATTTAAAATGTATTACACAGCGGCGGCCTTGATCCAGTCATAGCCTTTTTCTTCCAACTCCAAGGCCAACTCTTTCGTACCTGATTTTACGATGCGGCCATTGTAGAGCACGTGTACGTAGTCGGGCACGATGTAGTCTAAGAGGCGCTGGTAGTGTGTAACCACGATGGTGGCGTTTTCGGGGCTTTTGAGCTTGTTTACGCCTTCGGCCACAATGCGGAGGGCATCAATGTCCAAGCCGGAGTCGGTTTCGTCGAGAATGGCCAATTTGGGTTCGAGCATCGCCATTTGGAAAATCTCGTTGCGCTTTTTCTCACCACCCGAAAAACCTTCGTTGAGCGAGCGCTTGAGCAGGGCATCGTCCATCTCTACCAACTTCATTTTCTCTTTCATCATTTTGAGAAATTTCACCGCATCCAAAGGCTCTAAGCCACGGTATTTGAGCACCTCGTTGAGGGCGGTTTTGAGGAAGTTGGTGGTGGTAACGCCGGGGATTTCTACCGGATACTGAAAAGCCAAGAAAATACCCTCTCCGGCGCGCTCTTCGGGGGCAAGCTCCAAGAGGTCTTTGCCCAGAAACTCTACGCTGCCTTCGGTAACTTCGTAATCCTCGCGGCCTGCCAATACCGATGCCAAGGTACTTTTGCCCGAGCCGTTAGGCCCCATGATGGCGTGTACTTCTCCGGCTTTTACCTCGAGGTTGATGCCTTTGAGAATATCTTTGTCGGCGATTTTTGCCTTTAAATTGCTTATCTTTAACATATCTGTTTGACGATTTGAAGAGCGTAAAAAAATTTTTGCAAAGGTACTGATTTGTTTTGAATTCTAACAGTAAAATGCCTGTTTTGACCCTCTTGCATAACAAGCTTTCTGAGAAATAGTTTCTCCCAAAATTTACTGATTTGTGTAAAATACACTATTTTTACCCGCGTGATGCCAAAGGTCTCTCATAACAAAATCCCCAAAAGGTTCGCCTTTAATATACTGTTGGCCGTATTGAGTGCGGCAGTGTATGCGGCTGCTTATGTCTCTCCGGCAGAACACGCTTGGGCGGGCTTTGCGGCGCTGCTGATTCCTCTGTTTATCTTGATGCACGGGGTGATGTTTTTGCATTGGCTCACACAGAAGTCTTGGTACTTGCTACTTTCGTTGGCGATGTTGGTGGTGAGCTATCCCTTTTTGGAAAGCACTTTTGCTTTTCATAGCAGCAAGGCAAAGCCTTCGCCAACCGATAGCAGCGTTTTTAGGGTACTGAGCTACAATGTACGGGTGTTCAATGTATATAGTCATCTGCAAGACAAAGACAGTGCTTCTTCTAAGGCGATGATTAATTGGGTAGCCGAACACGAGGCCGAAATCAAGTGCTTGCAAGAACTCTACAACGACGACAGCTCGACGGTGTTCAGCACCCTGCGCCGCATCAGTCGGCAAGGCAAGTACAACTACTTTTTGACGCCCGTGCCGCATCAAAACAAAAACAAAGGCGGCTATTTTGGTTTGGCTATTTTTTCTAAATACCCGATTATTCATAGCGGCGAGCTGAATATTTCGCAAAGCAAAGGCAATCGCTTTTTGTTTATAGATACCGTCATCGGCAAAGATACCCTGCGGGTGTATAATGTGCACCTGCAATCTATGAGCATTGATGAAGAGCGCCTCCTGCGCGACGAGAGCTACCGAGAAGCCAAAAATACCTATCGCGATTTGGCGCGCAGGCTCTACAAGGGCTTTCAGCAGCGTGCCATACAGATAGAAGCTCTGGAACGGCACATTGAGGCCTCGCCTTATCCGGTGATTGTGTGTGGCGATTTGAACGACCTGCCTTACAGCTATACCTACCGCCGCTTGCGTCGCAAACTCGAAAATGCCTTTGAGCGTGCCGGCAATGGCTTTGGCTTTACCTTTAATGGCAGGCTGTTTTTTTTGCGGATAGACCAGCAGTTTTACGATTCGCGCCTGCGCATTCACCATTTTCAGACCTCACGCCACGTGCCCTATTCCGACCATTTTCCGCTCGTAGCCACGTATTCTTTTTGATAGATGGCAAGCCCTTTGCTACCACAATCGTTTTGCTGTTTTGCCGAAATCTATATATATTTCAGAAAGCTTTTCGGACACATTTTCAAGATATTGCACCTTCAAAATCAAGTTTTATGAAGTTATCAACGTATTCAGTTTCCTTTGTAAATACTTGTATTTTGCTCTTGTGCACTCTGTGGGGGCAAGCCCAAAAATCTCAAAATACATCTCTATCTCAACACCCCGACCTCATGACTCAGCCATACCCCCGCATCGAAATTTACAGAGAAATAGACAAGGGCAATCGCCAAGCAGGCAGCGACCGCTGGACAGACCCCAACGGCAACACCGTATATGGGGGCAAGGCCGATTACAGACCTTTTATCCTGAAAAAAACTTATGCCATCGCGCCGGAGCAAAAAGAAGCCCTGCTGCAAAAATCCCTGCGTTGGCTGCCTTATTTCGGTGTGCAAAAGCCCAATATTAGGCTGGGGCAGTATTTTGAAGCCCTCGCCCAAAAAGACCGCAGCGCCCTCTACAAGCTGCTGCCCGAAAACCTGAATGCCCTCTACGGATTTATGGAAAAACACAAAGAAAACCTCTTTTTCAATACCTTGCTCATCTATGCCCATCGCCGCCCCGACGAACTCGTAGTGGTGCATCTCAGCGAAGACCTTTATTTTATTGACAATGTGTATTATGGAGTCGCAGAGGAAGGCTTGCGGGAATTTATGAAAGCAGGAGAGGAGGAGCTGCTTTTTGAAGGCCGCTTCGAGGATTTTTTGCGTCTCTCGCCGCTTTTTCAGTACAAGCTTACAGAGGGCTTTCCTCATTTGCGTGTGCCGCATGGCCGAGAAGCCCTGCCCCTCGACGAGGTGGTGCTGGCCTACGCGCTGAGTCCGGGAATGCCCAATACCCGCTCCTACGACATACAAATAAGAGGAGACGGCTACCTGCTGCAAAGCGGACTGAAATCCAACAAAAGGATAGCCCCCAATGCCCTGACCGCCCTGCTGCTACAAGCCAAAAGCATCCACTGGCAAAGCTATGGCCGCCCCGGCCCTAAGTCCTCTGACCACGACAGGCAGGTGTTTTCGGTGGGAGCTTGGCATGAGGGC
>DAIQNQ010000194.1:0-4553 GCA_036788275.1 Thermonemataceae bacterium | reverse complement strand
AAGTGGCAGGAGGGTGAGATAGAGCATTTTGTGGGGGTCGCCAATGGTATTTTGTGGGTAAATGTGGTACAGGGTACTATTTTGGGTATAGAGGCAGACACAGGCAAGCTAAAATACCACTTTACTGCTCCCAATAAGGTAGTAGGCAATGCCAGCCAGCCCCATCATCAAATTCCACAAGGAAGGCTCAATTATGATGCGAAACGCAATATATTATTTGGTTTTCATTATGATGTATTTAGCGAAATAGACCTCAATGAGCCAGAACCACAACTTACTTTTTATATCATAGAAGAATGTACCATACAACAGGCTTTTAGCCCAAATGTGGATAGATACTGTTATGATGAGCATTATTTTTATTATTTAGATGCTTTCAATGGCAAAATAGGTGTCATAGACCGTGAGACCAAAAAACTTATTTGGGTATATAGTTTTCCAGAGGCTTCTACATCAGGAATACTAATGAGAATAGAAGTATCAGAAAATCATTTATTTGTTTTAGACAGCGGTGGCACTTTGCATATTTTTGAGCGGGAGGGCTGAGACAAGGAAAAAAAAACCCTCTGGTCATAGATGCTATCTTAAGTTCCAAATATTCCCACCTGACAATTTTCCTGCTTTGTACTTGTCTCTCAAAGCAGGAAGCTGCTTGTAAAAACATAAAAAAGCTATATTTTTGTATAAAGGCTTTCTGTTACAGGCCAAAGCCTTTGCCCCCTCCTAAACCCTCCTTTGGAAGGAGGGGAACTTAAAACCAAATAATTCCCCAAAAAAGCCATGTCCGAACTCATTCCCTTCACCCATTTGCACTGCCACACGCAGTTTTCGCTCTTAGATGGGGCAGCCAGCATCAGCGAAATGATGAAAAAGGCCAAGCAAGATGGTATGAAAGCCCTCGCCTTGACCGACCACGGCAATATGTTTGGGGCTTTTAAGTTTGTGGCCGAAGCCAACAAGCACGAGCTCAAACCGGTAGTGGGCTGTGAGTTTTATATGGTAGAAGACCGCCACCGCAAGCAGTTTTCTAAGGCGCAACGCGATGAGCGCTTTCACCAATTGCTCTTGGCCAAAAATGCCGAGGGCTATCAAAATATTGCCAAACTTTGTTCTTTGGGCTTTATCGAGGGCTATTACAGCAAGTACCCGCGTATAGACAAAGAGCTTCTCCAAAAATACCATACAGGCATTATTGCTACTTCTTGCTGCATCGGTGCCGAAGTGCCGCAGGCCATCTTGAACCAAGGCGAGGAAAAAGCCGAAGAGCTTTTGCGCTGGTGGATTGACCTCTTCGGAGAGGATTATTATATAGAGCTCCAACGCCACGGCTTAGAAAATATCAACGGGACGGGCATCAGCCAAGAAGACATCAACCAGATTCTTCTCAAATGGGCAAAGAAATACAATCTGAAAGTTATCGCCACCAACGATTCTCACTATGTCAATGAAGACGACTCCAATGCCCACGACATCTTGCTTTGCCTCAATACAGGCGAAAAACAGGCTACACCCGTAGGCGATGGCAAGGGCTATCGCTTCGGCTTCCCCAACAACCAGTTCTTTTTCAAGACCCAAGCCGAGATGAACCGTCTCTTCCGAGATATTCCGCAGGCTTTGGACTATACCAACGAGATTTACGACAAAATAGAGCATCTGAAGCTCAAAAGGGATATTCTAATGCCCAACTTCCCGATGCCCGCTGCTTTCCAAAGCCAAGACGACTACCTGCGCCACCTCACCTTCGAGGGGGCCAAGCGCCGCTATGGAAGCATCAGTGGTGAAGTGGAAAGCCGCCTCAATTTTGAGCTGGAGATTATCCGAAAAATGGGCTTTCCGGGCTATTTCTTGATTGTGCAAGACTTTATCAATGCCGGAAGAGACCTCGGCGTATGGGTAGGGCCGGGCAGGGGTTCGGCGGCAGGCTCGGCGGTGGCTTATTGTGTTGGGATTACCAATATAGACCCCATCAAATACAATCTCCTTTTCGAGCGCTTCCTCAACCCTGAAAGGGTGTCTATGCCCGATATTGATATTGACTTCGACGATGAGGGCAGGCAGCGTGTGATTGACTATGTGGTGGACAAATACGGCAAAAACCAAGTTGCCCAAATCGTTACTTATGGCACGATGGCCGCCAAAATGGCCATCAAAGATGTGGCAAGGGTGCTTGATTTGCCCTTGGACGAAACCAACCGTTTGGCCAAGCTTGTGCCCGAAAAGCCGGGTACAAAGCTCAAAAGCGCTATCGAAGAAACCCCCGAACTCAAAGATGTCTTCAAAGGCAATGACCTCCGTGCTACCATTCTCAAAGAAGCCCTTATTTTGGAAGGCTCGGTGCGCGGGCGTGGGGTACACGCAGCCGGGGTGATTATCGCTCCCGACGACCTCACCAATTATATTCCCGTATGTACTGCCCAAGACTCCGACCTGCTCGTAACACAATTCGACGGCAAGGTGATTGAAGAGGCAGGAATGCTGAAAATGGACTTTTTGGGGCTCAAAACCCTCACCATCATGCGCGATGCCATTGCGCTGGTTCAAAAAAATTACAATATCAGCATTGATATAGACAATATCCCCTTAGACGACCCCAAAACTTTTGAACTCTACCAAAAAGGCGATACCGTAGGCACTTTCCAGTTTGAGTCGGAGGGGATGCAGATGTACCTGCGCCAGCTCAAGCCCACCAATATCGAAGACTTGATTGCCATGAACGCCCTCTACCGCCCCGGACCGATGGACTTTATCCCGCTCTTCATTGACCGAAAGCAAGGCCGAGAGCCTGTGGAATATCCGCATCCGCTGCTGGAGGGCATCTTGCAAAACACCTACGGGATTATGGTGTATCAGGAACAAATTATGCAAACGGCGCAGATTATTGCCGGATATTCCCTGGGTGGTGCCGATTTGCTGCGCCGCGCGATGGGGAAGAAGGACAAAGAAAAAATGGCCAAAGAGCGCGTAAAATTCGTAGAAGGGGCTTTCCAGTTGCACCAAATAGAGGAGAAGAAGGCCAATGAAATCTTCGATGTGATGGAGAAGTTTGCCGAATACGGCTTCAACCGCTCTCACTCGGCAGCCTACTCGGTGGTGGCCTACCAAACGGCCTACCTCAAAGCCAACTATCCTGCCGAATACATGGCTGCGGTGCTCACGCACAATATGAGCAATATTGACAAAATCACCTTCTTTTTGGGCGAGGCCAAAAGGCAGCAAGTAGAAGTACTCGGCCCTGATGTAAATGAAAGTAGCAGCGTGTTTGACGTGAACAAAGCACAAAAAGTACGCTTTGGTCTTACGGCCATCAAGGGTACAGGCGAGGCCGCTGTGGGCGAAATTATCCGAGAAAGAGAAGAAAAAGGTCTTTTCAAGAGTATTTTCGACTTTTGTGAGCGCGTAAACCTCAGCGCTGTCAATAAAAAAACCTTTGAGAGCTTGGCCATGGCCGGGGCTTTCGACAGCCTCGGCTTGCCTCGTGAGGTGTATTTTGCCGAAGAGGAGGGAAGTATTTTCCTCGAAAAGCTCGTGCGTTATGGCAATGCTATGCAGGCCGAAAAGCTCAATGCCCAACAGTCGCTTTTTGGAGGCAGTGGCAACAGTGAGGTGCTGATTCCTACGCCCAAAGTGCCTCAGGTAGAGGCTTGGAGCAATATGGAAAAGCTCAAAAAAGAGAAAGAAGTGGTGGGTTTTTACATTTCGGGGCATCCTTTGGATTTCTATAAAATGGAGATAAGTAATTTTTGTACTTGCAGCCTGCCCGAAGCAACCGAGCCCAAATGGAAAGGGAAAGAGATTGTTGTGGGTGGTATTGTGAGCAATGTGCAAATCCGCCAGGGGAAAAATGGTGCGTATTTTACACTTTTCACTTTGGAAGATTACCAAGGCAGCCAGAATATGGCACTCTTTGGCAGCGACCACGTGAAAATGGGCAATTTTGTCCAAAACAATGCTTTCTTGTTTATCAAAGCTGCCGTACAAAAGCGCTACAACAGCGAAGACCAATGGGAGCTGAAACCTGTACATATACAGCTCCTTAGCGAAATAAAACAGCAGAAAGTAAAAGGACTCACACTCTTCTTGGATATTCATCAGCTCGACCCGAAGCTTTTCGACACCTTAGAAAGTACCCTGCAAGCACATCCGGGCAAGGCACTGCTTCGTATGCAACTTGCTGATAATAAAGAAAATATTCATTTGAATTTTTTCTCTAGAAAATATCATGTAGCTATTGAGGAAGATTTGTTTCGTAGCTTAGAACAGATTGTGGGAGTATCCTACAAAATTATCTCCTAAAACAATCCGCTTCATCGCTTGTTCAGTATATACGATTTGTAAATTTTGTTATCAATTTTATCTATTTTCACCTAATCCAAAATCTATATGCGCACACCACTAACATGTCTCATTGTGGTATTCATGGCCTTCTTTTTTTCCTCCTGCGCACACAAGCTTGTAGGCACTTGGCAAGTAGAAAAGTATGAAACGATAAGTAATGCTGAACAGAACCAAGTAACGGTGAATAACATTGGTACGATGACCTTCCAAAGCAATGG
>DAIQNQ010000193.1:0-4631 GCA_036788275.1 Thermonemataceae bacterium | reverse complement strand
CTTGAAAAATTCTCCTTGGGTAGGCATAGGCAGGTGGCTGTGGTCTTGGATACGCTGCTGGAGCTTTTTGGAAGAATATTTTCTTTTGAGCTGCCCGCCGAATTGGTCTTGCAGGCCGTCGGTAGCCATGTAGATGTAGGTTTCTTGGTCTAAGGCGATGTCGTGCGCTTCAAAAACTTTGTTTTTTTGAATATTGCCACCAATGCCTGCTATGGAGGCTTTTGTTACATGAAAAGCGCCCTTTTGTATATAGAAAAAAGGATTGTGTGCGGAGGAAACCTGCAAAGAGCTTTTGTTTTTATCAATGACACAAAGCGTAATATCCATGCCGTCTTGCGAGCCGCTGGTGCTTTGTTTGAGCATATAGAGGATTTCGCGGTCGAGCTCGTGGAGGATTTCATCGCTTCTGTGCAGCTTTTTTACCAATACGATATTGCTCAGAATGGTGCTGCCGAGCATGGTCATAAAAGCGCCGGGCACGCCATGTCCGGTACAATCGGCTACGGCAATAAAGAAGTGTTCTTCGGTTTGGAGTGTCCAGAAAAAGTCGCCACTCACGATGTCTTTGGGTTGGTACAAAACGAAAAAGTCTTGAAAGTTTTCTAAGAAGAACTGCTCTGTGGGCAACACCGCTTGCTGTATTCTTTTGGCGTAGGTGATACTGCTGATGATGTTGCGGTTGGTACGCTCCATAGCATTTTTTTGGAGTTCTATCTCATCGCGCTGGGTCAGGATTTCTTCTTTTTGCTGCTTGAGCTGTTCGTTTTGGGAGAGAATCTCCTCGTTTTTGTTGGTGAGCTCTTCTTGGGCTTCTGTCAGTTGGGTATTCTTTTTCGACAGCTCGTTGGTGGCTTTTTGGAGGGCAAAGCGCTGCTGGAAGTTGTTTTTGAGAATACGATAACGAAAAATAGCAATGGCAAAAGAAGCCATACCCGATACTACAAAAATGGCAGAACCGCGCTCCAGCCAGAAGTCGGCAAAGGATTTCTGACAGAAAAACATATAAAAGCCGATGTTCAGCGCCAGCATCATCACGAAGTTGATGACAAAATAGTAGGGGCGCAAAATGGTAAGAATGGCCGCCGTAAGGAAGAGTGTGATGTTGTTGATAAGGTGCGAGAGCCAGTCTTGGCAGTTGGGACGATAAGCTCCGGCCATAAAAATAGCAATGGCCACTACCTCAAACATTATCTCGTGCCGAAACTTGAGCGTGCGGTACAGCAAGAAGGTAATCCCTACCACGATGGAAGGCATCGCCCTAAAAAAATACCAGAGCTGCTCATTGTCTTTTTCGAGCTGCAGCTCCGGAAAAATAGCGGTAGGATAAAACAAAATCACCATAACACTGCCCCAAAAGGCGTACATATTGCCTAAGCGCTTGTATTCTTTGTCCCACTCTGCTTCTAAATCAATGTCTAAAAACCCCTTGAAAGCTTCCATTTAATGTTTTAAAATTTATCGTATTCAATTTTTATAATAATGCTGTTTTGTGTCTTTTATGCCTTAAAATGTGGATATACATACTCCCTGAAAAGCTGCTGGCTGGCGGCACGGTTCTTTTTGGGCATGCGCGCTATCATGGCATCATAGTCGGTCTCAATATCCAAGCTGTAATCGGGCGGGCTTACCTCCGAGGCCTCCGGCACCCATACCGAGTGGATGGTAAAAGCAAAACTTAGGTCAGGGTGCGAAAGTTTTGCCACAGGGCCTTCGTGCAGTCGGGCAGCATCAAAAATCCATATTTCAGAATCATAGCGCTCTTGCGAGTTTTCTTGCGCGTTGTCGGTAATCACCGTACACAAGATATAGCCGTCTTGCTGCTCCGGCAAGTCCTCGCGGCGCTCTTTGCGTGGTACAAACTGCAAAGACCACATAAAATAATCTTTGGGGAAGAGGTAGTAGTCTGTCACTTCCATCGTTTTGGTATGCACACATTGCAGCACAAAAGGCGCTTCTTTTTTGGTAAATTCTTCTATTTGCTCTGCCGAAAAGATACGGTGGCGGCGTGGACTTTTGTAGAGATTGTAGATGAAGCGTGTGAGCATTTGCTCCGAAAGCCCGTAGCACTGCCAATACACATAGTCTATTTGTGCCATATTGCGCTCCGGCGAGAGCATCTCGCGGTAGGTATAAAGCCCCACCGCCCAAGTATGCGCGCCTGTATCGGGCTGTCCGGGCTGGCCGGTGAGGTGTAAAAACTTCGTTTTATCATCTTGCAGCTCGCCTTTTTTGGCATCAATCACACATTTGCCTATCTGGCCGATGTCCATAGCACCCACGGCAAGCAAACCCAAGCGCTGGGTGTCCACGGGCTGGCGACTGATTTGGCGGATGTCGTAGCTGCGCAGCCATTCGGCGGGGCAGGCCGAGCAGTTGTGGGCGGTATGCACGGTAATAAGGCCGTCGGGATTGTCGTAATCGGCAGAAAAATGTACCGTTTCTATCGGAATGGTAACGCGCTGCGCCTGTACGCTCTCTTTGTCGGGCTGCAAGTCGCTTCTTTTTACAATATACATGGTTGAATAATCCTCCATTACCCCGCTGATGAGCCTGCGCAAGAAAGCATCAATCTTGGGATTTTCGGGAAAAGGATTGTTAATCATGATATTGAACGAAAACTTGAAGTTGGTATCGGCCAAAAGTACATAGTCGCGGCTAAAGCCAATTTGGTGCATATTGTGGTTGATTTCGATACCTTGCCCTTCAGGGTCGAGGATGCGCCAAGCTTTCAGGTCTTTTTCGCCTTGCCAACGAATGAGATACACATTGCTGCGGGCGCTGAAATAGTGGCCGAAAAGCTTATAAACCAAGTCTTTGCCTTTGTTGAGCAAGCGTCCCCACCAAGATTTTCGGAAGCGGTAGGCGGCATTTCTAAAGAAATCCTCTACTTCGGTATAAAGCTCTTGGTTGTGCTCTTTCTGTTCCCACTGCTCTATTTTGGCCAACAGGTCTAATTCCAATTTCTGAAAATCGTCGGGAATGAGCCAATCAAAAATCGTGGTAGCTTCGAGGAGGTCTTTGGTGCTTTTGGTGAAATTGACGGTGAAGAGCTCGCGGGTTTCGGGATCGAATACCGGATGCGCCGTAGTGAGCACCATCACCAAAGGTTGCTTCATAAAAGGCGGCATGCCGGAGCGCCAAAAGGTATTGCGGCCAATAGGCGTGAGGAGTTTGATGCGCTCGGGGTCAAACTCGAAGGGGCGGCCTGCATCGAAGGTGGCCAAAATACGACTCTGCTGCTCGCCGGGCAGCTTAAAGGGCGTAAAGGCGGTATTGAGCTGGTTGCGTGTGCCAAGTTGGTTGGAGAGGCGTGCCAAGCCATAATTTTTGAAGGCCAAATGCCAAAAGCGATTGTCGGAGGGATTGCAGAGCGGACTGGTAGCATAATCGGCATAGTAGCAGGGTGCTTTGAGCAGCTCGGTACGCAGCTTTATTTGTCCGGCCTCGCTGAAGTCGAAGCGAAATACATAGCCATCGCCATTAATCACCGGAGAGCCGTATTCGGGATTGTAAGAGCCGTCGGGTTTTTGGGGCGGGTAGGGCAGGCCGTTGGAATTGACGCTGCCCACACCGGAGTTAATAAATACGTAGCCGTGCATATCGTGGGGAATGGCTCCCTCTATGAGCTGCAAGGTGATGTCGAGGCTTTGGCGCGTGGCAGTGAGTAAGTGGGCGTGGGGCATATTTTAAGAAGAAAGGTGGATATTGAAAAGAGATAAATGTGCAAAGCGCAATAGGTTTGTGGGGCATTGTGTCGGGAGAGATTGATACCCAATATTCGGGTATCAATCTCTCTATATTATGAGTTAAAAACAAAAGTGGGCATCTTCCTTCAATAATCTTTCTATAGCCACTAAGCACAATATTACAGAAAAGCTTTTGGTAAATCAAATAAAATTTTCAGCTTTTTTTGCCCATTTTTATCGGAAAAATATAAAAAAAATCTGTTAAAGCGCAGCAAAAGCTTCTGTAGATAAAAATTTGGATTATGAAGATAAATATGTAATATTGTTTCAAACAAGTATTTTCGATATTGATGAAAGTAAAAGTATTCTGTATCTGTTTGTTGTGTATATTGGTAGAGAAGCTTCAGGCACAAGAGCCAGGGCTGAAGCTGGCCGCCTACGAAGGCATCGTGGTAGCAGGCTACGTAGATGAGGGCGCTTACCTGAATTTTACCGGGCCGAATATCAATCTGCGCCAAGGACACTCAAAGTTTATATTGGGCATGCTGCCCTCGCTGCGCTTCAAAGAAGACCGCGCTACGCCCAAAAATGCCTTTGTGGTACCGAGCTTGGGAGTAGGCTTTACCTACGCCTACAAGCATTTGGCCATACAGCTGCCCTTGTATTACAATGCCAAAACCGCCACCCAAGATGGGCGCTGGCATGCAGGCATCGGGCTGGGCTGGCGTTGGTAGTGAGTGTATTCTGATTTTTCTTTTTTTGAAATTTTATTTTCCTACCTTGTCAGGTGGGAAAAATATCTGATACCAAGCCAATATTTGGTTTTTAGTAATGCAAATAATTGTTTTTGAGGTGATAATACCTAAAATGGCGGAAATACACCTACACAATTATATAACTGACCTTACGCAAGCCAATTTTTAATAGCGCTCAAACAAGCCTGAG
>DAIQNQ010000192.1:0-4640 GCA_036788275.1 Thermonemataceae bacterium | reverse complement strand
AGTGCAAAAGCACAAAGTAGGGTATTTTTTTTCATTGTTTTTTGGGTTTTATAATTAATTTGATGCAAAATTAAATAAAAATCCAATAAAATCAGAAAAATTAAAAAATGAAATTCCGCCGTGTTTGAGCGAAGCGACACCAAACACAAAGGCTTTGGTGCTGGGCAAAAAAAAGAGTAGATGCGCACTGCTGTGCCTATCTACTCTTCTGTGTGCAGGTAGTTATTTGTTGAGTACTTTCTGGCGCAGCACTGCTACCAATTCTTCGATGGCTTTTTCGCGGATGGGCTTTTCTACCTCTGCCGGAATGCCCTCTTGCACTACCAGAGGCGTAATGTCCTCTTCGTACATATCGTTGGCGATGTCGGCAAGGGCTTCGTCCAGCTCCTCTCCACTTTTTTCGCGGAGGGCTTCATTGTCTTTACTGTCTTTGGCCTTTTGGAGGAGTATTTTTACGCGTGCGCCGATGTAGGCGGCTTGTACCAAAGGCCCCACGATGGGCAGGCCTTTGCCGAGTTTGTACAGGGTTTCGTTCATAGGGAATAGGTGTTGAGATGGAGAATAAAAACTATTTGAAAGCTACGTGTTTTTACAATACTTTGCAAACATTTTTTACGCAACAACACCTTTTGAACAGCTATTTGGGGCGGTATTGCTCTATGATTTTGTGCAGGGCTTTTTGGGTTTCTAAGGAGGTAAAAAAGTCGTAGAGCAAGGTATGCTTGTCAAAATCGAGCAAGAGGGCATTTTCAAGATGCTCGAAAGCCTCTTTGTAGCGTCCTGCTTCGATCATATAAGAGGCTTGTCGGTAGTATAGCTCCCCTTCTTCGGGAATTTCATCAATAGCTTCTTCCATAATGGCGATGGCCTGCTCATAGTTGCCCTGCTCATAATATACAAAAGACCAGTTGAGCCATACGTCTATATTATAAGGCTCAATGTCGGCAGCCTGCTCGTAGGCCTCAATCGCCGAGGCGATATTGCCGATACGGTACTCGATATTGGCCAAGGCAAAGATATAGGTGGGGTTGTGGGGGTCGAGTTGCTGTGCCTTTTTGATAAAGTGCAGGGCTTCGTACCAGCGGTCGAGGGCATCGAGGCATACACTGGCTCCATACCAAGCCTCGTCCCAATAGGGGTCGCTTTTGGCTGCTTTTTGGTAATATTCCAAGGCTTTGGGATACTCCTCCGACTTCTCGAAGGTAGCGGCAATATGGCAGAGCACATCAGCCTGAGTGGTACTTTGCTGCTCATACTCTAATACCTTCAGGAAAGCGATACGGGCATCGGTGTATTTTTGCATATTCATGAAAGAAGCCCCTGTATAAAAATACGCATCTACAAAATCAATCTGTATCAGATTTACGTATTCGAAGGCTTGTACGGCATCTTCATAGCGCAGGAGTTTGAAATACACCATCCCTAAGTGATACCAAGCCAGATGCGTGTAGGGACTTTCATCAATAAGCTTTTCAAAAAAAGCAATCCCCTCTTCAAGTTTTTCAAGAAATTCCCAGCAATAAAACAACTCTTGCAAGGCGCGCTCGTGACCCATATCCAAGAGCAGGGCTTTTTGATACTGCTCGATGGCTTTTTCGTAGCGCCCCCAAGTTTGGTAGGCCACGCCGATATTGTAATACACCTCCGGCTTGTCGTCGGCAAAAGGCAGCGTATGTTCGAGGGTTTCGACAGCCTCTTGGTATTTGCCACTCAGGCAGAGGGCTGTACCTTTGAGTAGCATGGTATCCAAATCGTTGGGGTGTAGATTTTCTACCCCTTCCAGCAGCTCAAGGGCTTGGAGGTACTCGCCCATATTGATAAGCAGGTGGGCTTTGTCGAGTGTTAAGTCGGTAGAATAAGGATACTGCTCGAGGGCAAAATTACAAGCTTGCAGGGCTTCTTCCAGCTTGCCCATACTGATATAATAATCTATGATAGATTCGTAGGCTTCGATATCAAAGAAATAGACCTCCTTGTTGCGAAGCATTTCTTCAAACCTCCTCACAAATTCTGCTTCTTCTCTGTCTTTAAAGTCGTTGGACATATCGTCGTTCAAAGGTTAATCATCTGCTTGCTGTACTTACCCAAGGGTGTTGCCTTTTCGGAGCAAGCCGTCCAATACAATGATACGTATATTTTCTCTGATTTTAAAATTACTGCCCGTACTTTTTCAGGAGTGCGGCACAGGCCCAGGCAGTAGTTTCTTCTAAAGTACGAAAGCGAAAATTTAGTTCCTTTTTTATCTTTTCGTTTTGGTAATGATAGTTTTTTTGTGAGAGACGAGCCGTTTCTTTGCTTATAAAAGGTGTTTTCCCACTCAAAAAAGACCATAGCGCAGCCATTCGCCAAGCTATTTCGGCCATCAGGGGGCTTACCCGAAAGGTGGGGGCTGGGCGCTCAAAAGCCTTGGCCATGTGGCCAAAAAGCTCCTGATAAGACACCGCTCCTGCATTCAAAATATAGCGTTCTGCTTCTTGGGGAGGCTCACGGCGCAAAAAAGCCAATATCACCTCCGCCACATCGCGTACATCCACATAATTGATGCTGCCCGGCGGATAAAAGCGCTTGCCTTCATACACATACCGAAACAGCTGCGTACTGCTGCGATGCCAGTCGCCATCGCCCAATACCACCGAGGGGTTCAGAATCGTTACTTTTAGACCTTCGGCAGCCCCCCGCCACACCTCTTGCTCGGCATGGTACTTCGACTTGGCATATACAGTATTCAGGCTGCTTTGCTCCCATTTGGCATTTTCGTCAAAATCATATTGGTCTTTTTTGCGCCCCAAAGCGGCTACCGAACTCACATGCACGAATCGTTCTATGCCTTTGCCCAAGGCCACGTTCACCAGATTGGCCGTACCTTCGATATTGTTTTGTAGCAAGGCTGCTTGGTCTTTGGCATTGAAAGATACTACCGCTGCGGCATGCACAATGGCATCTTCGGGAGCTACGGCAGCCTCTAAGCTGGGAATATCGAGCAAATCGCCTTCTTGCCATTCTATCTGCGAAGCCCACTCACCCAAAAGTGCCATTTGGCTATTTTTACGGCGCAATCCTTTGACCTGATAGCCCTGCACCAGCAATACTTTGGCCACTTGGCTGCCTATCAATCCGGTAGCGCCCGTAAGAAATATTTTCATTATTAAAATTATTTGCTGCAAACTTACAAAACAAAATGCAGGCTTTTTAGCACTTTTAAAGTATTTTTTATAATTTTAAAGCCTTGTCAAATTCCAAAATTTTTCATACCCCATGCGGTATATCAGTCAGTTTAGTTGGTTTGTTTCCTTAATGAAGATGAAAAAACGTAAGAAAATCGCCGTACTTACCGGAGCAGGCATCAGTGCAGAAAGCGGCTTGGCCACTTTTCGCGACAGCAATGGCCTCTGGGAAGGCCACGACGTACAGGCTGTGGCCAGCCCCGAAGGCTGGTATCGCAATCCTGAGCTGGTCTTGGACTTCTACAACCAACGCCGCAAGCAAGCCTTGCACGCCCAGCCCAACGAGGGGCACTTGGCGCTCAAAGCCTTAGAAGAGTATTTTGAGGTGAGCATCATCACCCAAAACGTGGACAACCTGCACGAGAAGGCCGGCTCCAGCAATGTACTGCACCTCCATGGTGAGCTTTTTAAAGTACGAAGTTCTGCCGACGAAAACTTGGTTTTCGACTTAGAAGGCTGGGAACTCAAACTGGGCGACACCTGTCCCAAAGGCAGCCAGCTGCGCCCGCATATTGTGTGGTTTGGCGAGAGCGTGCCCATGATGTTGCCTGCCATCGAAGAGGTACAGAGTGCCGATATTTTTGTGGTAGTGGGTACTTCTATGCTGGTCTATCCGGCGGCCAGCCTTATCGAATACATTGATGTACACGCCCCTATCTACATTATAGACCCAAAAATACCACCCGTCCAGCGCCAATATTACCCCAATCTGCGCCTTTGGGAAATGCCCGCCACACAGGGCGTGCCCAAGCTTTTGGAAGAACTCAAACAAATTGCCTGATTCTTTTTGAAACTGATATTTTTTTGTATTTTCACCTTATCATAATCTTAACCCTTTATTTTAAACCTTTACACCTATGTTAGAACAAAGAATAGGCTTTGGCCGGCGCTTGGGCGCACTCATTTTAGATTTTATTATTATTGGCATTATCAGCTCTCTCGTTGGTGATAGTCTGCTTGGGCTATTGGGCATCAATATTACCGTGCCTGCAGAAATTGCCGATGCTGATGAGGCAATGGAAGGCTTTGCTACGCTCATGGAGCAGGCAACCAAGGCTGGTGCTGCAGCAGGCATTCTCTCCTTTTTATACTTCCTTACAGAGGTATTTATGGCGCGTACGCCGGGCAAGATGCTCTTGGGCATTATCATTGCCAATGCCGATGGCAGCCCTGCCGGTACTGATGTGCTATTGAAGCGCTTTTTGCTGAAAGAAGGCTATAATTTATTGAATTTCTTGGCTTTGGCACTAAGCATATCCCTGCTTTCTACCTTAGGCGGCCTTTGGTCTTTCGTTTTCTTTATTGGCTGTTTCTTTACCTTAGGCGAGAAAAAGCAAGCCCTGCACGACCAGTTGGTCAAATCAGCAGTGTTTAAGGCCAGCGCCATCAAGTAAAATCTCTCATAAAACAAAGAAG
>DAIQNQ010000191.1:2096-4642 GCA_036788275.1 Thermonemataceae bacterium | reverse complement strand
GTGCCTTTTTCGATGATAAAGGCCGTAGAATTGTTGGAAGTGCGGGGCTCACCTGTACGCGTAACCACCACCGCCACATTGCCCGATTTGCCGTGGGTAATGAAGTTTTTGGCACCGTTAATCACCCAGTAGTCGCCATCTTGTACGGCTACGGTTTTCATATTGCTGGCATCAGAGCCTGTATTGGGCTCAGTAAGCCCCCAAGCACCAATCCATTCGCCCGAAGCCAATTTGGGTAGGTATTTTTGCTTTTGCTCCTCATTGCCAAATTGCAAAATATGGTTGGTGCAGAGAGAGTTGTGTGCTGCCATGGAGAGGCCGATGGAGCTATCCACCTTCGAGAGGGCTACGATGGCCGTTACGTAGGCCTTGTAGTCGAGTCCGGCACCACCATATTGGGTGGGCACGAGCATACCCATAAGGCCCAGCTCGCCGAGTTTGTGAAAAAGCTCCACGGGGAAATGCTGTTCTTCATCCCAGTCCATCATGTAGGGTTTGATGTGCATTTCGGCGAAGTCTTTTACGCTGCGCGAAATTTCTTCGAGCAGGTCATTCTTTTCAAGGGTTTCTGTAAGCATGAGAATAAATGATTTTTATTTTGGGACATAACCTCTACAAAAATAGCAATTAATTTAGATTTTCTTATACTTTTGGTACAATAACTCTCTACGGCAACCTTTTGTTGGAAGGCTTGCTGTGATGAGAAAGTACGTAATTTTTTTATTTTTTCAAATATTTTACTTTTCTTTAACGAATGCTTATATTGAAGCAAAAGTCAAGAATATGCTCTAAGACTTTGTTTTCTTATAAAAGTATCAGTTTAAAATACAAATACTTATGGAGGGGATTAGCTTTCTGCACAATACCAGAGGAAAAAAAGTAGCGGTACAAATAGATTTACAGCAACACGCCGACATCTGGGAGGAGTTTTATGCAGAGTGGGTGCTCAACAAGTGGTGGGCGAGCTTGGATAGGTACTGGCGAGAGATATTCAAAGAAGCCCTCAAAATAGAGGAAAATCCTGGCAAGGAGCAGCTTTATCAGATTGCCAATCTTAATTTTTTGATTTGTAAAGAGCCGCAAATCACCTCCTTGGCGCCACTTGAAATCCTCTCCAAGCTCGAAACTTTGGTGGTGGCCGATACCAAAATCACACAGATAGACGAAGTGTATGCCTTGCGCTACCTTTCTCATTTCGATTTGATTAATACCAAAGTAAGTTCGCTGGAGCCACTGCGCGAAATGAAAAGCTTGCATGAAATCTACTTCCACGGCACAAAGGTGCAATCCATAGAGCCGCTGGGCAATCTGAACAATCTGCATACCTTGGCTTTTGGCGAAACGTATGTAGATGACATCAGCCCCTTGGCCAACTTGAAGCGTTTGGAGCGTATCTTTTGCTCCAGCTGCGAGATAGAAGATTTGGAAGCGCTTTCCGGTTTGAGTCGCCTGATGGTACTCAACCTGAAAGGCACCAACATCAATGACCTGAGCCCGCTGCGCAAACTCAAAAATATTCAGGAGCTGTATATCCAAAATACCGCTGTGGATAGCATAGAGCCCATCAAATCTATGTATTACTTACACAGCCTTGGCATCAGCAATACCCCTGTAAGCAGCCTTGCTCCACTCAAAAATCTCCGTGCTTTGCGCAAACTTTACTGCAAAAATACCAATATCCCCGAAAAGGAGCTGGAACTCTTTCAAGAGGAAAATCCAAGGTGCAAGGTAGTGATGGAAGATTTTTAACTATATCAATATAAAATATTGATATAGCAAGATTTTATTTATAAATTTGTGCCCATTGAATTATTAAATGGGCATCCATGGAAGGAATTGATAATAGAATATACCACTTGCAAGAGAGCTATGGTGAGGTAGCTTATGACGCAGCGCACAACTTGCTTTTTCTGAGTTTTCATGGCAATATAGAAAAAGAAAACTATAAAAAGCTCTGGGATGGCCTCTTCGAGGAGATTGTTGCCAGAAAATGCCGCAAGGTGATTATAGACCAAACCCAAATCGGCAAGGTAAGTATGGAAGCAAGGGCTTGGCTGGTTATCAAATGGATACCTAAACTACAACGCGAGATAGACTCGGAGGCAAAGGTAGCCGTAATTAATGCCCGAAGTATCACCAACAAGCTGGGAGCGCAATACCTTATGGGCGCTGTGAAGAAAATGAGCTTGCTCAATATCAAAGCTGTAAACAGCTTGGAAGAAGCACAAGGCTGGCTCCATCAGGCCTGAGCTTTTACCGATAAGGGTATCATTAGAATTGATTTGATAAGAAGCTTTATGAGTGGTATCTTTGTAAAGTACCCTTAAAATAAATGATACGATGAAAAATTTAATTGGAATAGAAGAAAAACTGGCGCGCAAGCTGGCTGAGCAACTCAACGAGTTGTTGTCTAATTTTGAACTGTATTATCAAAACCTGCGTGGCTTTCATTGGAATATCACGGGCAGTACCTTTTTCGAGCTGCATGCTAAGTTTGAGGAGCTTTATAATCAGGCCAATTTGGCCATAGACGAAATCGCAGAGCG
>DAIQNQ010000191.1:0-1996 GCA_036788275.1 Thermonemataceae bacterium | reverse complement strand
TGGATGCTCTCTGCCTATCTGAAGCACCCCTCAGCGGCAGAATAGTATCTGCTGACGACAAACACAAAGCCCGCCTAAAAGCGGGCTTTGTGTTTTTATGGATTGTGCATTCTCAAAAACACCCCCAAGGGAAGTTTTCGTTGTGCTTGGTCGGGAACATACAGCTCGCCGATTTCTTTGGCAGCTTTTTGAGGAAAAAGTTCTTCTACCAGATTTTCGGCAATGAGCGAAGAGAAGCCCATCGAGTAGAGATTCACGATTAAGAAATAGTTTTGCTCGTCGAGAAGTTGTGCGCAATGCTGGAGCAGCTCATAGAGGTGCTCCTCCAAAATCCACTTTTCGCCATCAGGACCGCGCCCATAAGCGGGTGGGTCTAAGATGATACCTTGGTATTTTTTGCCTCTTTTGGCTTCGCGGCGCACATATTTGAGGGCATCTTCGAGCACCCAGCGGATGTCTTGCAGGCCGGAGGCTTCCATATTCTCGCGCGACCAAGAGAGCACCTGCTTCACAGAATCCACATGGCTCACTTCGGCACCGGCAGCACGCGCAGCCAGCGAAGCACCACCGGTATAGGCAAATAGATTGAGCACTTTGGCCTCTTGGGGCATCGCTTGGAGGCGCTCGTAGATAAAGTTCCAGTTGGCGGCTTGCTCCGGAAAAATACCCACATGCTTAAAAGCCGTAAGGCCTAAGCGAAAGCGCAAGTGCATATTTTGGTATTGGTAGGCGATCCACCACTGCTCCGGGCAGCCTTTTTGGAGCTGCCACTCGCCTTTTTCGGTACTTTTATCGCTTCCTTTGGCACGTACAAAATAAGCCTTGGCCATCTTTTGCCAATCGCTTTGTGGCAGGGCTTTTTGCCAGAGTGCTTGCGGCTCAGGGCGCGCCACAATGACTTTTCCGAAGCGCTCTAACTTTTCAAAATTGCCGGAATCTATCAGTTCATAATCTTGCCAATGAGCAATAGGGCTGAGGGTTTGTATCATAGAGGTAGGCTGCATTTCAGCCCGGTTTTTTGTCAATCTGTCGCCCGATAAAGACATTTCATAAACAAAAAGTACTTGTTGAGGTTTTCTGCTTATGCTTTTATTCGTAGATAAGGGCGATTTTTTTTAACTCAAACAATTATGCACAAAAGTACATTTTTTTATCTTTTCTTGCTATTGCAAGCAGTATTTTACGGAAGCTATGCACAAACAGGCGTAATTCGCGGCAAAGTAAGCGATGCCACCAGCAATGAGCCACTGCCCTTTGTATCGGTGGGCATTCCCTCTTTGGGTGTTGGTGCAGTGAGCAACGAAGAGGGCAACTACGAAATCACAGGCTTGGCACCGGGCGTATATAACCTGAGCGCTGGCTATGTGGGCTACAAAAACAAAACGATTTTTGAAATAGAAGTAAGCAATGCCCGCGTAACGATTGTAAATATCTCTTTGGAAGAAGACGGGCGCGCTTTGGAGGAGGTAGTAGTACAAGCTTCCGAAGGTTTTTACAAGCCCGAAGAAAGTCCACTCTCGCTGCGTACCATTGGCCAAAATGAAATCAAGCGCTTTCCGGGTGGCAACAGGGATATTTCCAGAGTAGTGGGGGCTTTTCCGGGGGTAGCTGCCGGAGTAGCTTTTCGCAACGACTTGGTGATTCGTGGGGGAGGCCCGAATGAAAACCGCTTCTATTTGGATGGTATCGAAGTACCCAATATCAACCACTTTGCTACCCAAGGTGCTTCGGGAGGCCCGGTAGGCCTGATTAACGTGGACTTGGTCAGAGAGGTGGAGTTTTATTCGGGGGCTTTTCCGGCCAACAGAGGCAATGCCCTCAGCTCGGTATTGGAGTTTAAGCAAAAGGAGGGGCGAACTGATAAAACCGCTCTCAATTTTATTGTAAGTGCTACCGACATCGGCCTTACGCTCGATACGCCTATTTCGGAGGAGTCTTCATTGATACTTTCGGTGAGGCGCTCTTACTTGCAGTTTTTGTTCAAGGCATTGGGCTT
>DAIQNQ010000190.1:0-4706 GCA_036788275.1 Thermonemataceae bacterium | reverse complement strand
TTCAATGCCACCCTGCTGATGCGGCAAATGGGGATTATTGTATAGATGGAAGGGGGTGGTAATCGGCTTGCTTGTGAGGATAGAAGGAAGGGGCGGGAAGTATATGATGATACGATTTGATACGAAAAGATATGATTATGATACAAAAGGCTATTTTGGTTTTGTATCAGTGAGAAAGAGCTGATGTGGTGGGGAATACTCTCAATATTAGCTCTAATCATTTTCTAATCAACTCCTTCAAAGATAGAAAGTGTTTTACTCTTTCGCTTGTCGCAAAGCCTCAATTTCAAGTTCCTCTGTCAGTCTAAAGTTTGTTTGTTTAATTTTTGATAGCAATGGTTTGATGCTTGGAATAATTCCTTGAAGTTTGGCTTTTATGATCACACCGATTGTTCCGGTATAGGCTAAGCCAAGTTGATGAGCAATTTTTCGGGCTTTATTGTCATCTAAAATTATGATACTTTCTGGAATTTCCATAGCCAAGGCAATAGCGCTTGATTCACCTTTATCAATTTGCAGTTCAAGTAATTGTTGTTTGGATTTATCTGCAACGGTCAGAATCTCGACCCATTTGGGCAAGGGTTCTCTATATTCTGCTGCAATTTCTGTACTTGTGCTAACCTGTCTATAAAGCTTATGTAAAAGCTCAAGCTCGCCAATATTTGACAAAATAATGAAGCAGCTTGCGTCTGAAATGATTGTTTTAGGCATTATCAACGTCCCTTGAAAGCTCTGAGGCAGCGTAATTGAATATAGAAATGTTGTAAGTACCCAGCAATTCTGCAAAAGCTCTTTTTGTCAGGCCTGCAAGCTCGGCAGCTTGTCCGAGGGATAACTTGCCTTGCTCGTAAAGCCTGCTTGCAACAAGCATGGCCAATTGAAAATCATCCAAATCCAAATTGTCGGGGATATGTAAGGTCAGCGTCTTCATAGCTTAAATTTGATTTTTCAAATGATGGTAAACAATGTCTTTTTTACAATACTACACATCTTCCCCCACATATCCAAGTGCTGATAGGCACAAAAAAGGCTACCTGCGGATGGCGGGCAGCCTCTTTTATGGGAAGCGTATTCTAAGACACCTTCGCTTTGGGGCGGTATTGTACTTCGATGGCGTGGAGTTCGAGCAGGGGCTTGAGAAATTCCTCCAAGTCATACACACACAGCTGGCTGGCGGCATCGCAAAGGGCTTTGGAAGGGTCGGGGTGCGTTTCGATAAACACACCGTCCACACCTGCGGCCACACCAGCACGGGCGATGGTAGGCAAAAACTCGCGTGCGCCGCCGTTGGGGTCGGCACTCGGAATACCGTACTTGCGGATAGAGTGCGTAATGTCGAATACCACCGGATAGCCCGTGTTGTTGAGGTGGTAGAAGCTGCGCGGGTCCACAATCAGGTCGTTGTAGCCGAAGGTATAGCCTCTTTCGGTAAGGATAATCTGGTCATTGCCACTGTCCACGCATTTCTGAGCAGGTTTGCTCATATTATCGGGCGCTAAAAACTGTCCGTGTTTGATGTTTACGACTTTTCCGGTGCGGGCTGCGGCCACGAGCAAGTCGCTTTGCATACACAAATAAGCCGGAATTTGGAGCACATCCAGCACTTCGGCGGCGGGAGCGGCTTGGTCGGGGTAGTGGATGTCGGAGAGAAGCGGGAAGCCGAACTCTTTTTTGATTTTGGCCAATATTTCAAGGCCTTTTTCCAAGCGTGGGCCTACGTAGTATTGCAGGGAGCTGCGGTTGTCTTTTTGGTAAGACGATTTAAAAATCATTGGTATGCGCATTCTTTCCGATACCTCTTTGAGTTTTTCGGCGGTACGCATCATGGTGCTTTCGTCTTCGATGACGCAGGGGCCTGAAATCAGGAAAAGCTGCTCGCTGCCACAGGCAATATCTCCTACTTGGACAATTTTCTTAGACATACAGAAGGGGTTTGGTTGGGTTCAAAAAAAATCCCACAGCTCCGAGCAAGCCTGCGCCGCCCAAAGCTGTGGGAGTAAGCAAAGATTTATTTCTTGCCGGCTTTGTCAAGCTCTTCTTCAATCATGCCATAAAACTCTTCGATGCTGGGCATGATGATGATACGGGTACGGCGGTTGGCGGCGCGGCCTTCCACGGTATTGTTAGGAGCGATAGGAATAAACTCGGCACGTCCGGCAGGGATGAGGCGCTTGGGGTCTATCTTGAACTGGTTTTGCAAGGTGCGCGCCAAGGCAGTCGCACGCTTCACGCTCAAATCCCAGTTGTCTATCAAATCGCCACGGCGGAAAGGTACATTGTCGGTGTGGCCTTCTATCATCACCTCAAAAGTAGGTTTGTCTTGTAAGATAAGCGCTACTTTGCCGAGCACTTCGTTGGCGCGGGTGTTGATTTCGTAGCTACCTGCTTTGAACAAGAATTTGTCGGAGATAGACACCATTACCACGCCTTTTTCTACATTTACTTCGATATCTTTGTCATCCACACCCACAGCCTTCTTGATGCTCGTTACCAAGGCGATGGTCATTGAGTCGCGCTTGTTGATGGCTTCATTGAGGGATTTGATTTGGACATCTTTTTCTTTGATTTTTTGCAGAGAGGTTTGCATATTTTCAGCCTCTTTGCGTGAGAGCATAATCATTTCGGCCATGCTTTCTGTGAGACTCTTGTTGGTTTTTTTCAGTTCTAATACTTCTTGTACCAAGCGTGCACGCTCTTCGTTACAAAAGCCCAAATCGGCAGTTGTTTTTACGAGGCTGGAGTTGGTAGTTTTTTGCAATTCTTCCAAAGAATTGTATCTACCTTCGAGTTCTTTGTACTTTTTGCTAGGTACACAAGCCACCATTAGCCATCCACAGGCAGCCCATAAAAGGAGAGAGCGTTTCATACGAGTTTTTAAGTTTAATTATTAGGAAAACAATCGTTATGTTTGCACAAAATTAACGATTTTTGGATTCAAAAATCATTGTGTAGCAAAATCCTATCAGAAAATTCCTTTGAAACGCCTGTACGCTGTCATAGACTTAGAAACCACCGGAGGCAAGCCCTTTCAAGACCGCATCATCGAAATTGCCATTGTATTGCACGACGGCCAGCAGATTGTCGAAAGTTTCTCCTCCTTAGTCAATCCTGAGCGTCCCATCCCACCTTTTATCAGCAAGCTTACGGGCATACAGCCAGAGATGCTCAGCGATGCGCCTAAGTTTTATGAGATTGCCAAAAAAGTGGTAGAGATGACCGAAAGCGCCATTTTTGTAGCCCATAATGCGCACTTCGACTACTCCTTCCTCAAGGCCGAGTTCAAAACCTTGGGCTACCAATACCAGCGCAAAACCCTCTGCACCCTGCGCCTGAGCCGCCAGCTTCTTTTAGCGCCCTCATACAGCTTGGGCAAGCTTTGCAAGCACTTGGGCATTGGCCTCCAAAACCGCCACCGTGCCGAAGGCGATGCCACGGCTACGGCGCATCTCTTGGCGTATTTGATAGAAACCGATGCCCAAAGTACGGAGCAGGGTGTTCTGAACGAGGAAATCAAGCTGCCCACGCTGCCGCCCAACATCAGCCACGAGGCCTTCGAGGAGCTGCCCGAAGATGTAGGTGTGTATTATTTTTTAGACCAAGCAGGCGATATTTTGTACATCGGCAAGAGTAAAAACATCAAGCGGCGTGTGGCTACGCACTTCCAAACAGCCAGTCAAAACCGCAGACAGATTTCTATGAAAAACCAAATCCACAGCATGCGCTACACCGAAACGGGCAGCGAGCTGGTGGCCTTGCTGCTGGAGTCGGCAGAAATCAAAAAATACAAGCCGCGCTTCAACCGTGCCCAGCGGCGCAGCATTTTTCGTTATGGTATTTTCTATCGCTTCAATACCAGAGGTTATATGGAGTTTTATGTGGACAAAATCAAGACGGCAGTGCCGCTGTTTTTTGCCGATACCATACCCAATGCGCAGAAAATCCTCCAGTACCAATTCAAAAAACACCAGCTTTGTGCCAAGTATTGTGGCCTCTATCCGCACGAAGGCCCTTGCTTCGACTACCATATCAAGGCTTGCCAAGGGGCTTGCATCGGGCAAGAAGCCCCCGAAAGCTACAATGAGCGCGCCTTGGGCGTTGTTACAGGCCTTACGGCATACCTAAAGCCACATTTTTTCATTATTGGGCGCGGGCGCAATCATTTGGAACGAAGTTTGGTACTGGTGGAAAACGGCTGCTATGTGGGCTTCGGTTACATTCCTTTCGAGGAGGTAGAGGGAGAAGCCGCCCTGCTGAAAAGCTACATTGAAAAGTACCAAGACAATAAAGATACTCAGCAGATTATCAAAGGCTACCTGAAAGATACCCAAGATGTAGTTCGGTATTTTTAAAAGAAAATTTTAAAGCCCTTGCAACCCTTCTCGCTCAGGGCGGGTCATATACTTGAAGGAAATAAAGCTAACCAATTATATTTATTTAAATAAATTACTAATTATGATGAAGTTGTTAAGTATGCTCCACGTGGTAAAAGAGGAGAATACCCAAGCCAAAAAAGCACTTGAGCTGGTGGAAATTTTGGGTTTATTAATTGCAGGAATTGCACTTTTGAGCTATTTGCCTGCCTAAAAGAGCAAGTTTTAGTTAAGAGTAAAAGCCGCTTCAGCATTTTGCTGCAAGTGGCTTTTTTTGTGGCTCAAAATACCAGCCTCGCCAGCGCCCCCACATCGGCAGGGGCAAAGTCTTTTTGG
>DAIQNQ010000189.1:0-4714 GCA_036788275.1 Thermonemataceae bacterium | reverse complement strand
AAAAGAAACAGATACCTCAAAAAGATACCTGTTTGCTCTTACGTAAAAAACCAAAACAAGCATATCGCTTATTGATATGCTGATTTTACTTGAAAAAGCACGTACAGTGAGAGTACATCAAAGAGAAGTCCCACTATATCGAAGCCAATGGCATTGTCTAATACGCCCAAGAGCGCACAATAATAAAGCAACTCCCAACCAAAACGCTTGCGGGCAAAAAGCCCCGGCAAGGCCAAAGCACGCATAATCACAAAGGCCACCACAAAAAGAATAGATAACCAATAGCGAAAACCCACCGGATAGCCGTAGCCTGCGAGCCAGCCCGCAGCGCCGATACTCAATCCCAATAAGCCCAAGACCAAAGGAGCCAACAAGATGAGCAAAATCAAATCGGCGATAGGAATCCACTTGACGATGCTTGCTCGCCAATTTTCGGGGATTTGATAGGGGGCTTTCTCGATAAGATAAACGGAGAGCTCTTTTTCAAAGATTACTTGTTTCGTTACTTCTGTCATACTGATAAAATATTAGGTGAATAAAGGTTAAAAGATTACTTTTCAAATTTGCTAAGTAAGGTACTGCCCACTTTCTTGCCTTTTTCGTCGTAGCTCTCCGACTTTACCGCCCCGATGCCCTGCGCCAACCAAGTGATATTCTTGCCTTTGAAGCGCACCGGTACTCCCATCATACGGGTTTCGGAACTAAAAGATTCTTCTATTTTGAAGCACTTGAAGCTTCCGGCAGGGCAGCTGATTTCTTCTTCGGCCAATACCTTGCGTGTGCGCATTTGATTGCTCATCGAGCCTGTTTTTTTACCATTCATCAGTATTTCTGCATTGATGTCGCCATCGGGCAGGTCTTGTCCTACTTGCAAACGATGCGGCAAGGGCACAAAGCCCTTGTTTTCCTCGAAGCGCATCTCTACACTGGTATTTTGGAGGGCAGAGTTGGCGCTGTTTTGCAGGCGAAAATCCACCAGCAGTTCATTGGGCGTGCAGATAAATTTGGCATCGGTAGCTTCGCCCACAGTCTTACCTTTTTCGCTGAAAACCTCCACACGCAGCATAATCTCAAAGTTGCTAGCCACCTGCTTTACATCAAGCACCTCATAGCGGATACTGCCGCTGGGTTTGTCTTTGCGGTTATAAGTTTGCACCTCCCACTTTGCCCCTTTTTGAGTGGGGAAATAGGCTTGGCAAGCGGCATTGCTTTGTGCTTGCAAAGGGGTATAAGCCCCAAGGCTGCACAACAGACATATTAATAAAAGAATGTTCCTCATGATAAATTTAGATTGATTAGAAAAGCAATGAATACATTTAGAAGCTGTAATTGATACCTCCTCTAATAATGGGGTTTTCGTAAGGATAATTGTCATTTTCCAATACATTGAAAAGCACCATGGCTTGTACGCTGATGCGATCGCCGAGCATTTGGTTGTAGCCCGCACCCACAGGCAAGCCCACTACCCAAGTTCTGCCAAAGTTGCCATCGGCATCGGCTCCGGCCACAAAGTCTTGCACATTGAGTGCCTCCAGCTCCGCATGTACAAACAAGCCTTGCCATACAGTATATTGGCTAAACAAGCGCCCACCATAGGAGTAGATGGCATCCAGATTTTGGGGCTTTCGGTAGGCCAATACAGGCGACACCCCTACGTTGAGCTTGCCAATATGATAGCCCAAAATAGGTGCTACGTCGGCATATACATTGTTGTTGGTAAAGCTCACGCTGGCATTGCCTCCGGTATATACCTGCGCTTGGAGATGGGCGCTCATCAAAAGAAAAGCTGCCACGAACAAGATTTGCTGAAAGGTGTTTCTTATTTTCATACCTTTGATAAATTTTGGTGAATAGATTGATTTTAAAGTGTAATACAAGTTCGCCCGGCAAAGTGGCTCACTGAATGCTTCTTTTTTTATATGATCATTTTACAAGTTATTGTTTTTCTTTCAATTGCCCTCGGTATTATTGTGTTTTTTTACTACCGCTTGGTGGCGCTTCGCGAAAGTCGCCGCCTGATGCAATACTTCGAGAAGCTCCAAGCACAGTTGGGTTTGGCACTTCAAGGAGCGGCCAGCAAAGGGCAAGAGGTTTTTCCACGCTTGGAAGGCGAATACCAAGGCCGCAAGCTGCTCATTGAGCGTACGCTGCGCGAGAAGTTTAAATTTTTTGTGATGCACGCTTCTCTACACAATCCCCAACAGTGGATGCTGCAAATCGTGCCCAAAAATCACCTGCGTCCCAAAGAAAGCCTGACCACAGAGCATCTGATTACCAGCGGTATAGAAGCTTTCGACAAGGAGTTTTTACTCATCAGCTCCCAGCCGGAATGGGCACGTGCAATGGTCGCAGAACACTTTGTTCCTTTCATGGAGCAATATGAGCAGCTCCGCTTCTTGTTTAGCACTTTGGTACTCTACCAGCAGGGTTTTACTTTGGTGATTTTGTCGAGCAGCAAAAAGATGAAATATGATTTGGTGATACGTTCTTTTGTAGAACTTTTGTATGGCATGTGTATCCAAACAGAGGAAAAACAAAAAGGGACTTCATGAAAAAAATGCAATTTTGATAATTATATTTTGCTCGTTGAGATGGCTTTACAATCTGCTTTTAGAGGAAATTGAAGCATAAAAAATGAAATTTTCAACTTTTTATTAGATATAAACTTGTCTGGTATGGTTATTTGTCTTAATTTTGCCTCCGTTTTGTAGCCCACCCTTCTACTGCTCAAAAAGCATTGTGCAGAAGGCTTTCCAAGTAAAATCAAACATCTTGGAAATGTACTAAACCTAAACAAAACAGCTATGGCAGAGAACAATTTACCTATCAGCCCCGAAGAGGAGAATAAAATCAAGAAGGCTTTCAAGAATAGGGACTGGAATGAAATCAAGAGTGCCGACTCTTGGGTAATCTTCAAAATTATGGGAGAGTTTGTCAATGGATTTGAAAAACTCGCACAAATAGGCCCCTGTGTATCCATCTTTGGCTCTGCACGTACCAAGCCCGAAAATCAATATTACCAAATAGCCGAAGAAATAGCAGCCAAACTCGTACGCCACGGCTACGGTGTCATTACAGGCGGAGGCCCTGGCATTATGGAAGCCGGCAACAAAGGTGCTAAAAGCCAAAATGGCAAGTCGGTAGGATTGAACATCGTATTGCCCTTTGAGCAAGTAGGCAATATCTACATAGACCACGACAAGTCTATCACCTTCGATTATTTTTTCGTACGCAAAGTAATGTTCGTAAAGTACTCACAAGGCTTTATTGTAATGCCCGGTGGCTTTGGTACACTCGACGAACTCTTTGAAGCACTTACCCTGATACAAACAAAAAAAATAGGTCGCTTCCCGATTGTGCTTGTAGGGCGCAAATACTGGGAAGGACTGGTAGATTGGCTCAAGGCCGTAGTGCTGGACAGCGAAAAGAACATTCATGCAGAAGATTTGGCGCTTTTCAATCTCGTAGATACTGCCGAGGAAGCAGTGCGCGTCATTGACGATTTTTACTCTCAATACCTCCTACAACCCAACTTCTGACAAAAAGCTTGCTATGAATCACTTACGCGCCCCACGGCTGTGTAGGCTGATAGTTCTATGTTTAACCAAACCCCCTCAGTTTTGAAAAATCACAAAATTAGTGTTTTTCTAATCGTAAGTATTATTACTATGTTGGGCTATACAGTGTATGGTAAACTCAACAACAGCTATGATTTCAACTATCGTCTCAACGAAAATTATCATAGCAAAGATGCTTACAGCGAAGAACCTAAAGAACTCTACTTTGCAGGAGAGCGCGTGCCCATGGAAAAAAAGCACGTAGCCAGCCGCATCGAAAGAGAAGTACGCCTCCTCGCTTCTTGGAAAGAGGGTACTGCCCGCAGTTTACAAAGAGCCAATTATTGGCTGCCTATCTTCGAGGAAATATTCAAGCAATACGATGTTCCTCCCGATTTTAAGTACTTGGCCGTGATTGAAAGCAACCTCAGCAATGTGGTATCGCCGATGGGCGCTGCCGGCTTTTGGCAACTGATGCCCCAAGCTGCGGCAATGGCCAAGCTCGAAATCAACGCCGAAGTAGATGAACGCTTCCACCCCATCAAGGCTGCCCACGCTGCCGCCTTGGTACTCAAAAATGCCCACGGCTACTTTCATAATTGGACTTACGCTTGCGCCTCTTACAACATGGGTGTGGGTGGTATGCAAAGTGCAGTCCGTGCCAATGGTGGCAAGTCTTATTACGACATGTACCTGAACGCCGAGACGGCTCGCTTCATTTACAAGCTGCTTGCCGTAAAGCAGATTTTTGAGAATCCGGAAACGCATGGCATTCAAGTATTGCCTACCAACAGCTACCTCCCTCCTTTCAAAAGCTTGCAAGTGAAGGAGAGCATTCCCAACCTGCTGCAATTTGCACAAAAGCACGGCCTTACTTTGGCACAACTCAAGGAGTACAATCCTTGGCTCAAGGCCAATTCGCTGACCGTAAAGCCGGGTAAAAGCTATGAAATCCTCTTGCCTACGACCTTCCCTGTATGGACAGAAAGTATGGCCAGTGTACCCATAGAGCCTGATACCTTGCAGCTGCCTTAGTTTTGTAGCTAAATATAAAAAATGCCTTTGGGAAATATCTCAAAGGCATTTTTTATGGAAAAAAGCAAAATGTCCGCCTTACTTTTGTGCATTCTCCAAAGATGCTTATATTTACTTATCAA
>DAIQNQ010000188.1:0-4723 GCA_036788275.1 Thermonemataceae bacterium | reverse complement strand
ATGTCCAAACGCGCCTACATCTCCCGCTACTCGCTTATTATCGAAAAGTTGAAGACGAAACCCTATACAACTTATGAGGAGCTGCGTACTTATCTCGAAAACCAGCTCGGCCACCTGCAAAAGCAAGACGACAGTCTGCAAATAGGTTTTTCTAAAAGAACCCTGCAACGTGATATCAGGGAAATCAACAATCTTTTTGGCTTTGACATTGAGTATTCAAAAGCCCAAAAAGGCTATTTCATCAATCCAAACGCGTATGATAATACGAACTTCCAAAGGATGATGGAGGCTTTTGATGTCTTCAATTCCCTAAAACTCGCCCAAGATGCAGCACCTTTCATCCACTTAGAAAAACGCCGCCCACAAGGAACAGAAAACTTGTACGGATTGCTGCATGCCATCAAAAACAGGCTCAAAATAAAATTTACTTATCAGAAGTTTTGGGAAGAAGAAGCCACCCGTCGTTTTGTAGCGCCTTACGCCCTCAAGGAGTTTAAAAACCGTTGGTATATTTTGGCCAAAGACAGCAAAGACAACTGCATCAAAACCTTCGCTCTTGACCGCCTGACCAAGCTCGAAATTACTGACGAAACCTATCAATACCCAAAAGATTACAGCGTCGAGCAGCATTATCGCTATTGCTTTGGCATCATCAGTCCAAACGACGAAGTGCCGCAGGAAATCATCCTATCATTCGCCCCATTCCAAGGCAAGTATATCAAAACATTGCCCTTGCACGAAAGCCAAGAGCTTTTGATAGACAATGACCAAGAACTGAGAATAAAGCTCCAACTTTGCCTCACCCACGACCTCCTTATGGAATTACTTTCTTTTGGCAGCAATCTGAAAGTAATTGCACCCGACGATTTGGCTGAGCAAATAAAGCAAGCACACAAGGAAGCATACAAGCGATACTAAAAGTCCCAGCTATCAATACCCGCTCATATCCAACGCATCAAAATCCTTGATTTCGGACAACAGCAGGGCCTTGCCGAGGGCGATGTCTTGTGTGCTGTCCACAAAGGCCTCTTTGCCCTCTTCTTGGTCTTTGTTGAGGTTGTCTCTTATGAGTTTTTTCTTGGTCATAAAATCAAGTTGCACAATTCTTTGCACCACAGGCCCACGATTTTCGCTTGCCTCGTAGCCTGCCAAGGCAAAGTCGGAAGCTTCGTATCGGAAGCTGTATTGCCAGTAGCCGTATCTGCCGTGGGCATAGTGGAAGTGCAGTTGGCCATCTTTGATAGCCACAGAAAGCTCAGGCGGAAAATACACGCCTCCGTCTTCATTCTCAGATGAGAAGCAGTCGTAGTTTTTGATGACCGCCTCATAAGCTCCATTTTTGGCAAAGAGTACAATAATGCCTCGGCGGTTGCGGTCTAATGTGCCGCGGTCTTCATCTTGTATCACTTGACTGCTGTCGGTAGCCTTGATGAGGAGTACCACATCTTCGAGACCGTCATTGTTGAGGTCGCCGCCGATTTTCTCGGCCAACACATAGCCTTTGGGCAGGAAGTCGGAAAGGTTCTGGCTTTGCTCCGCCTGCTTTTTGTCGGAGTCGCCCTCTTGGGGTGTGCAAGAGGCCAGCAAGGCCAAAACAGCAAATTGTAGGTATCTCATGGGGGAGGTTGGGGAAGAGTATGTGACTTCAAACTAAATTACTTGTAATTAAAATGAATCATTTTTTCCTCATTGTTTGAGATTGTTCTTTCAAATTTCAGCTTACAAGCAAATAAACTGTTCAAAAACTCATTTTTACACCTTAAAATTTCTTTTTCCCTTGCTTCTTTTGAAAGCTTTTTATTAGACTCAATTAAACTTATTTCTTTTTGGGACTTTTCTTTAAAGTCTTCTTCAAAGATTTCTGAAAACTTTTCAAAATAAAAACTCCTTAAAATAAACAAGATGAAGCGATTTGGTGAAATGGGTGCAGCGACAGGTATCCTACAAGATTCATAATTTCCAAAAGTAGTATGAACAAAAGGATGCTCACAATCTGTAAAATCCTGAGAATAATCAAACCGAATAGGAAAAACAATGATTTTCTTATCCACCATATCTGAAAATAGTTTAGTACTGCTAAAAAATCTATCCTCATAGTCTTGTTCATCTTTGAACCCCTCTATATTTGGATTAGGCAAATAGGACAATGTGTGCTTTACTAATGAGTTTTTCATAAACTCATATTGCATTTGCACAATAGCATCATCAAACATTCTGAAGTTATAATCCTTTGCTTTTTTAGTTTCATTAAATATAGTTTCGTAAGGCTCATTTTTGTACTTAAATGCCAAATTTTGATACTGCTCCCAAATAATATTTTCATTTGCTTTTCCGCTATACTTTGGAAAATTATCTGACACTTGTAAACTTTTCAGAAGCAAAATTCGGGTAATATATTTTATTTGCTGAAAAATATCTTGTTTCATTAATCAAATAAGTTTGAGTTCTCTTAAAATACTTTGTGCTTCTTCACTCAAATCCTGAGGTAGTAATTGCTTATTTCTAATTTTCTCAATTATTTCTGGAATATTTTTGAGAGCGGCTTCTGTGTTACTGATTTCTTGTTTTTCCTCGTTGGAAATGTCTCTATGAATTAAATTCATTTCATCAATTTCTTGCTGAGTTGGGTAACGAAATCTTAATTCAAAATTACTTTCTTTTACTTTTTTAAATTCCTCGATAAGCTTATCCATATTCTTCCCAACACCACACACTCGTACCCAAGCCTTACTACGTGTAATAGCTGTAAAAAGTATATTTCTCTTTTTAATCAAATCTCTTGTTGCATTAAAATCCCCTTCATAGCATTGGTCTGCATTAATAATGTACACCATTGGTACTTCATTACCCTTGGCACGATGAATTCCAGTAAATGTAATAGAGTTAGGTTCAAAAAATATATCTGCATCTGCATCACCCGCAATATGACCATTAATCTGATATTTTTCTGCCAATATATCTCTTATTAAAGCTACTTCTCTGCGAGTTGTTAAACCAATTGGATTAATGACTATAATATCTCTAATAAGGAGCTCTTCTTCTTTTAAATTTTTATTAATCTGTTCAGCTACCCATTCAGCTTGCATTTTTCTATCTTGGAAAGATTTAAAAACAAGAATATCATCTATCGAATCCGAAATGCCCTCAATGTCTTTTGAGATATTTTCCAAATAGGCTGGACTGGAGATTGAAGAACGTCTTAATATTACATTTTGATTAGCCTCTAATTTACCTTCTATACATTCATAGCCAACATCACCCCATAGCTTTGGTTGGTCGAAAAACTGAACTAGCTTTTGTTCTGCAACTATCTGTCTATAAATTCCAAATCCTAAAGCATGTGCTGTTACCAACACAGGCCTTGAGTTACGATAACACCGTTTAAGAATCTTATCATCATAAGTTTGACCAAAAGTATTTGGAGAAGGCAATGTTTCTCCTTCATTTAATCTTTGTAGCTCATCATAAGCATAAATTAATCTTTTTGCAGGTGTTTTTAGTAGAGAAATGCATATATTTAGAAAATACTTTGATAAATCCTGTGCTTCATCTACCAAAATAACATCATATTTTTTCTTAATTTGATCAACGTTCACATCATCTAATGCTTTTTTGCAAGCTGCTTCAAAAGCTTGCTCTTTCTTCATTCCAATTGATATTGCATAATTTTCAGCTTGCTTAAAGTCTAAGTAAGTGATCCCATTTTCGCTACACATTGTATAATATAAGCCCCTTTCATTCAAAGGTTCAGAACTCTTTCCCCAAGCATTTATAATTTTGAGTTTTTCCCAATTAGGTTCCTCTTCTCTATTGCGACAAAATTTAGTGATTAAGTCTTTGTATTGTTGCTTCAGACTTCTAGTATTAAAAGTTACAACAATATCCCATTCAGGGTTTTGGGTGTGTAAATAAGCTGCTTTTAATGCCAAGACAATAGTTTTTCCTGAACCAGCCAGTCCTCTAATTCTTTGTATGCCATCATTATATTCAATAACAGCTTTCTCTTGTTCATCATCAAGTCTGGAAAGTTGCTCATCTAACCATTTCAATTTAGCCCCTCTTGAGTTTTCTTTTTTGACATTCTTTCTTTCATTCTTATTTTTAAGATTATAAACAGACTGGAAAGTTGAAATAAGCTCATCAAAAATTTGTGAATGTTCCCAAGTATTTAATTTATTCAGTCGTTCCCTTAATTGATTACTATCTATGTATGTAACGGCTTCAATATTCACTAAAAAATCTCTCCCTTTCTTCAACTTAGGATTTTTACGTAAAAATGTATCTAAAAAGCCAAAAGTATTATCTTCTGTTTCGGTACTAACTTCGCTATCAATAACAAAAGCCACAACACCATACTGTTTAGAAATCCACAAAGCATCAAGTGTAACGCTTCCTTCCGAAGTAGGCATAAGATACCCCACATAAAAGCGTCCTTCAAATTCTTTTTCTTTAAGGAAACTAATAAGCTGATCAGTAGCTGCATTTTTTTCTGTTCTACCCTTTACGATGTCTAACATAATGGCTATAAATTAATCTAATAAATTATTGCAATTTACAAAACTATCTATTTTATTCCTAAACCACCTTAAAATATATTACAACTCATTAATTATTCAAAACTGTAAACAATAAGATACCCATAAAGTAAGTCAACAAGTAGCCTCTGTATTCCTGCTTGGCAGCAATTTTTTAACTATATTGCCACAAAATCCTATCCGTATCC
>DAIQNQ010000187.1:0-4748 GCA_036788275.1 Thermonemataceae bacterium | reverse complement strand
GATAAGCGAAGCATTTTCAGGATTTATAAAAAAGGTGTACTTTTACGGAAGTACACCTTTTTTATTGGATAAAATATGCAGCATAGCCGTCAGGCCTTGGAAGAGGCCGAAAAAAAAGCAGCCTTCCTTTTTGAAGAAATAGAAAACCGAGGCTTTTTCATTGCCGGAAAAACCGAAAAAGAACTCAACGAAGAGGTCTTTGCACTGGCCTACGAACTCTTTGGGATAGAAAAATACTGGCACAAGCGCATCGTAAGGGCGGGCAGCAATACGCTCTTGCCTTATGATGAAAATCCGCCCAACCGTACCCTTGAAAACGATGACATTCTTTTTTTAGACTTCGGACCCATCTTTGAAGAGTGGGAGGCCGACTTTGGGCGTACTTATGTGTTGGGCAGCCATCCCGACAAAATCCGCCTTAAAGAAAGTGTAGAAGCGGCTTGGAAAGAAGGACAAAACTTCTTCTTGGCACATAAAAATGCCCAAAAAGCCCTTACAGGAGCTGAAATGTACCAGTACGCCTGCCAGCTGGCCACCCAATACGGCTGGGACTTTGGCGGCGAAATCGCTGGGCACATCGTAGGGCATTTTCCACACGAGAAACTCGACAAAGCGCTCAAAGACAATTATATCCATCCTGAAAATCATCAAAACCTTTTCGCTCCCGACAAAAGCGGCCAAGAGCGTCATTGGATTCTGGAAATACACTTTGTAGATAGAGCACAGCAGATAGGCGCTTTCTTTGAGCAACTGCTCTGAAAAATATTCGGAAAAGCACCTTCCGCAAAACCAAGAAGCCGCCGCACAAGGAAACATCTTTTTATTATGCCTTGCACTGAACAGAAAAATCGCTGCGAGCGTTCTTAAAAATATGTAAGCAAGCATCAAAATTATCCTATAAAATAGTATGCAAGCAGAATATTTTTTATAACTTTGTATGGCAATATCCCCCAAATACCATACAAAGCCCTTTGGGCAAAACGCAAACTTAAACGAAATTTTTTAACAAAATTCATTCAACAATGGAAGCAACCTTAGAAACAAACAAAGCTGCCAAGAAGCACTACGAAAGCCGTAGAATTCGCAAAGTGGCTGTACTGGGCTCAGGCATTATGGGCAGCCGCATCGCTTGCCACTTCGCCAATGTGGGCGTAGAAGTGCTCCTGCTGGACATTGTGCCTCGCGAGCTTAATGAAGAGGAAAAAGCGAAAGGCTTAGACCTCAACCACAAGGCCGTGCGCAACCGCATCGTAAATAATGCCTTTCAGAATACCCTCAAGTCTAAGCCTGCTTCTTTGTACCAAGCAAGTTTTGCCAATCGCGTAAGCTTGGGCAACATGGACGATGACATGGCCAAGATTGCCGACTGTGATTGGATTATCGAGGTGGTGATTGAGCGCTTGGACATCAAGAAATCTGTATTCGAGAAAGTAGAGCAATACCGCAAAAAGGGAAGCTTGATTACTTCCAACACCTCCGGTATCCCCATTCACCTCATGACAGAGGGCAGAAGCGAGGATTTTGTGAAGCATTTTTGCGGCACACACTTTTTCAATCCTCCGCGCTACCTCAAGCTCCTCGAAGTTATTCCTACACCACACACCAGCCCCGAAGTGGTGGATTTTTTGATGGAATACGGCCACTTGGTACTGGGCAAAACTACCGTACTTTGTAAAGATACTCCCGCCTTTATCGCCAACCGCGTAGGCGTATATGCAATATTAGATGCCCTCCACAGCATTGAAGCCATGGGCTTGAGTGTAGAGGAAGTAGATAAGCTCTCTGGTCCGGTGTTGGGTCGCCCCAAATCGGCTACTTTCCGCACTTTGGATGTGGTAGGTTTGGATACGATGATTTTGGTAGCCAATGGCTTGGCACAAAATGTACCCCACGATGAGGCCAAAGAGGCTTTTAACCTGCCCAAGTCGCTCAAATTCTTACAAGAAAAAAGCTGGCTCGGCGACAAATCGGGACAAGGTTATTACAAAAAGACCAAAACCGAAAAAGGCAATGAAATTCTTGCCCTCGACCTGCAAACTTTAGAATACAAGCCTCAGCAAAAAGTAAAATTCACTACGCTCGAATCTACCAAAGCCTTGGACAATGTGCGTGAGCGCATTCCGGTATTGGTAAAAGGTCAAGACAAAGCAGGCGATTTTTATCGCAAAACCTTTGCAGGACTTTTCGCTTATGTGAGCAACCGCATTCCTGAAATCGCCGACGACCTCTACAAAATAGACGATGCTATCTGTGCAGGTTTCGGCTGGGAAGTAGGCCCCTTCGAGACTTGGGACCTCATCGGTATCGAAGCAGGTTTGCAAATGATACAAGCCGAAGGCAAAAAAGCTGCCGCTTGGATACAAGAAATGCTCAGCAGCGGAGCTACTTCTTTCTACAAACTCGAAAATGGTGTCAGGAAATACTACGACATCACTTCCAAAAGCTATAAAAATATCCCCGGAGGCGAAAACCTGATTGTATTAGACCATATCCGCCAAAGCAACAAAGTATGGGGCAATGCTGGCGCTTCGATGTTCGATTTGGGTGATGGTATCGCTGGCTTGGAATTCCATACCAAAATGAACTCCTTGGGTGCAGAAGTAATTCAAGGCATCAACTATGCTATCGAAAGAGCCGAAAAAGACTTCAGAGGCTTGGTAGTAACGGGGCAAGGCGAAAACTTCTCGGCAGGTGCCAACTTGGCCATGCTGATGATGTATGCCATCGAGCAAGATTGGGACGAAGTAAATATGATGATTGCCCAATTCCAAAAAACCATGATGCGCGTCCGCTACTCGGCCATTCCGGTAGTAACGGCTACCGCAGGCTTGGCTTTGGGAGGAGGCTGTGAGTTGAACCTCCACGCCGACCATATCCAAGCCCATGCCGAAACCTATATGGGACTTGTAGAAGTAGGCGTAGGCTTGATTCCTGCCGGAGGCGGTACCAAAGAGCTGGCAGTAAGAGTATCCGATGCCCTCGTAGAAGGCGACGTAGAATATAACAAGCTCCAAGAGGCCTTTATGAATATCGCAATGGCCAAAGTAGCTACCTCTGCCCACGAAGCCCGAGGCTTGGGCTATATCCGCACGCAAGATGGCATTACCCTCAACAGAGCACGCCTCATTGCCGATGCCAAAGCCAAAGCCATCGAGTTGGCCGATGCAGGCTATACACAACCCAAGCAACGTACCGACATCAAGGTACAGGGCCGTGGAGGTATTGCCTTGTTCAAAGCCGGACTCAACGGTATGCTTTTGGGCAATTACATCTCTGCGCACGACCGCAAAGTGGTAGAAAAAGTAGCGCACGTACTCTGTGGAGGCGATTTGTCTTATCCTCAAATGGTATCGGAGCAATATCTCCTCGATTTGGAAAGAGAAGCCTTCTTGTCGCTTTGTGGGGAGCAAAAAACCTTGGAGCGCATCCAGAGCATCCTTACCACCGGAAAACCCCTCAGAAACTAAGCTGTTTTGAGGCCTTTCCCTTAATTTTTTTATACTTTTCAACAAAAGACCAAAATCTCATGAATGCATATATCGTAGCCGGCTACCGCTCAGCCGTAGGAAAATCCAAAAGAGGCGGCCTTCGATTTACACGCCCCGACGACCTCGCTGCTGATGTCATCAAGCACTTGGTAGCCTCTGTGCCCCAATTAGACCCCACTCGCATAGACGACCTCATCGTAGGTTGTGCCATTCCCGAAGCCGAGCAAGGCATGCAGATAGGCCGTATGATTGCCCTGCTCTCTTTGCCTATGAATGTGCCCGGCTTTGTCATCAACCGCTACTGCGGCTCAGGTGTCGAAGCCATTGCATTGGCCTCTCAACGCGTACATGCCGGTATGGCCGATTGTATCGTGGCAGGCGGTGTAGAGTCTATGTCTATGGTACCTATGATGGGTTATAAAACTGCCCTCAACTTCACCGTAACTGACAAAAACCCCGAGTACTACCTCAGCATGGGGCTTACTGCCGAGCAGGTGGCGCACGATTACAAAATCTCGCGCGAAGACCAAGACCAATTTGCCTTGGAATCGAATCTAAAAGCCGTAAAAGCCATTCAAGAAGGAAAGTTTAAAAGTGAAATCGTTCCCATTACTGTAAAAGAGGTGTTTGTGAACGAGAGTGGCAAGCGTCAAGAAAAAAGCTACATTGTAGATACCGACGAAGGACCTCGCGCTGATACCTCTTTGGAGGCTTTGGGCAAGCTCAAGCCTGCCTTTGCCGCCGGAGGGAGCGTTACTGCCGGAAACTCCTCACAAACTTCCGACGGAGCCTCTTTCGTGCTTGTAATGTCCGAAAAAATGGTCAATGAGTTAGGTCTCAAGCCTATCGCTCGTATGGTTTCTTATGTAGCCGAAGGCGTAGAGCCGCGTATTATGGGCATCGGCCCTGTGGCAGCCATTCCTAAGGCGCTCAAAAGAGCAGGTTTGCAGCTGAGCGATATCCAAATGATTGAACTCAACGAAGCCTTTGCTGCACAGTCTTTGGCCGTGATGCGTACCTTAGATATCAATCCGGCCATTACCAATGTGAACGGTGGTGCCATCGCTTTGGGACACCCACTGGGCTGCTCAGGTGCAAAACTTTCGGTACAATTGTTCAATGAAATGAAGCGTCAGCAACTCAAATACGGCATGGTTACGGCCTGCGTAGGAGGAGGGCAAGGAGTAGCCGGCATCTACGAAGTGCTTTAAAATATGCCCCAATATGAAAAGAGAGCATGGGAATTTATTCCTACTGCTC
>DAIQNQ010000186.1:2908-4846 GCA_036788275.1 Thermonemataceae bacterium | reverse complement strand
ACATTGCCTGCCTCTATGAAGGGGCGAGGCTCTTTTTCGAGGCGCAGTACGCCTACTTCATCAGCAAAATACTCTTTGCCTGTGGCGATGAATTTGATTTTATCTCCTTTTTTGATAGTACCATTCATGCAGCGGAAGATAACCTCGATACCTCTGAAAGAGTTGAACACCGAGTCGAAAATCAGCGCTTGCAGGGGCGCATCTTTGTTGCCTTTGGGGGCAGGTACGCGATGTACGATGGCGTGGAGAATCTCGTTGATACCGATGCCTTCTTTGGCGCTCGCCAGCACGATGTCTTCTTTGGGGCAACCAAGCAGGTCTATCACCTCGTCGGCAATCAGCTCAGGATTGGCACCGGGCAAATCTATTTTATTGAGTACCGGAATGATGGTCAGGTTGTGCTCCAAGGCCAAATAAAGATTGGAGATAGTTTGTGCTTCTACGCCTTGCGAGGCATCTACAATGAGCAGTGCCCCTTCGCAGGCGGCAATAGAGCGCGATACCTCGTAGGAGAAATCCACGTGGCCGGGGGTATCTATCAGATTGAGGGTGTATTCTTCGCCTTCGTAGAGGTATCTCATTTGGATAGCGTGGCTCTTGATAGTGATGCCGCGCTCCCGCTCCAAGTCCATGTCGTCGAGTACTTGGGCTTTCATTTCTCTCTGAGAAATGGTATTGGTAAACTCCAACAGCCTGTCGGCAAGGGTACTTTTGCCGTGGTCAATATGGGCAATGATACAGAAATTGCGAGTGTTTTTCATGCAAAAGAGCGAGAAATAAGAGATTTAACGTGCAAAATTAATGAATTTTTGGCAGCTCACAGCAAGCTATCAAAAAATAAATCGCAATGTAGAAGAGAAAGGTTTTAAGAAGGCTTTAAATTTTGAAGCCTGCAAGTTTTGTTAAGTTTTGCAGGCTTTCAGCAAGAGCGTTTTGGGACTGTATGCTCAGAGCGTTTTGTTGTTGAAGGTAAGCACGGGGCGCTGTGCTTGATTCACTACATCTTCGGCAATACTGCCCAAAAAGAGGTGCGAGAGACCACGCCTTTGGTTGGTAGCCAAGGCGATAAGGTCGGCTCCGATGGCTTGCGAGAAGTGCAAAATGCCGTCGTCTTGGTCGAGGTCGCAGTAGAGATGGCTTTCGCAATTGCTGAGCTGGTATTTTTCTATATACTGCAAAAAGAGTTCGTTAGCCTCGCGGGTGGTCATAAAGTCGGTAGGCGTGTTTACGCGCAGCAGATATATTTTGGCATCGAAGAGGGCTTGAAATTCCTTGAGTTTTTTGGTGGCGAGGAGTTGGTCTTCTTCGAGGTTGGTAGCGAATACAATGTGCCGGAAGTTGGCGGCTTGCACGCCTCCTTTGATGGCCAATACAGGACAAGGAGCAGTACGCACCATTTTTTCGGTATTGGAGCCTATCAGCAGCTCATCTAAGCCATCTTTGCCTTTGGAGCCCATTACTACCAAGCTCACATTCAGCTCTTTAATCACTTCGAGCACCGCAGGAAAGAGCCTGCCGATTTCTACCACATATTCTACCGATATCTCTTGGTAGTGGGGGTGGTCTTGAATCAGGCTTTCAAGCTTTCTTTTGGCGTTTTCGGTGAAGTGCAGCATCAGTTCGCCATCAATAAGGCTGTTGTCGGCGCTCAGGCCTGAGGGCGTAATCAAAGCTCCTGAAGATACTTCCACGGTGTGCATGAGCACCAGCTTGGCTTGGTTTTTCAGGGCGATGTCGAAGGCAGCCAGCAGGGCATTGTTGGCGTATTCGGAGAAGTCGGTGGGAACAAGGATGGTTTTCATGCGAAATAAAAAAGTAAAAGTGTAAGGTCTTTCTTGCGGAAGCGATGAGTCAAGATAGGAAGAAAAATCGGAACATGAGTGGCAAAACTCAAGAGGCTTCTTCAAATTTTACGTTCAGATACAGCTCCTGCATGGG
>DAIQNQ010000186.1:0-2808 GCA_036788275.1 Thermonemataceae bacterium | reverse complement strand
TTTGCTGGATATTGAAAATTTGCCAAGCCCCGAAACAAGAGATTCTTGAAAATTTCGTAATTTTGCAATCCTTCAAACCCATATTTGCAGCAATACTTTCATGGAAATCTCTACCAAATACGACCCCAGCCAAACCGAACAGAAATGGTACGCACATTGGCTCAAGCATAAATTTTTTGCCTCCAAGCCCGATAGCCGCGAGGCTTTCAGCATCGTGATTCCCCCGCCCAATGTAACGGGCGTGCTGCACATGGGGCACATGCTCAACAATACCATCCAAGACATCCTCATTCGCCGTGCCCGTATGCAAGGCAAAAATGCCTGCTGGGTACCCGGTACCGACCACGCCTCCATTGCTACCGAGGCCAAAGTCGTAAATATGCTCAAAGAAAAGGGCATCTCAAAGCAAGATATTAGCCGCGAAGAGTTTTTGCGTTATGCCTTTGAGTGGAAAGACAAATACGGCGGCATCATCTTAGACCAACTCAAAAAATTGGGCGCTTCTTGCGATTGGGACAGAACCCGCTTCACTATGGAAGAAGACCTCTCGGCTGCCGTTATCGAGAGCTTTGTACAACTCTACAAAAAAGGCTGGATTTACAGAGGCGTGCGCATGGTAAACTGGGACCCCGTGGGCAAAACCGCCCTCTCCGACGAAGAAGTGATTTTCAAGGAGTCGCAATCGAAGATGGTGTATGTGAAATATAGATTAAAAGATAGCGAAGAGTTCATCACAGTAGCAACGGTACGCCCCGAAACCATCCCCGGCGACGTGGCCGTATGCGTAAATCCCAACGATGAGCGCTACAAGCACCTGATAGGCCAAACAGTGATAGTACCCCTCGTAAACAGAGAGGTAAAAGTGATTGCCGATGAGTATGTGGACATGGAATTTGGTACGGGTACGCTCAAAATTACCCCTGCCCACGATATTGCCGACTACGAAATTGGCCTGAAACATAACTTGCCCGTGATAGACACCATCGCTGATGATGGCACGATGTCGGCAGCGGTAGAAGTAGAAAAATACATCGGCAAAGACCGCTTCTGGGTACGCAAAGAGGTCATCAAAGATTTGGAAGCCCAAGACCTGCTGGTAAAAGCAGAAGATTACAAAAACCAAGTGGGCACTTCGGAGCGCACCGGAGCGGTAATAGAACCCAAGCTCTCGATGCAATGGTGGCTTAAAATGAGCGACATCGTCAAGCCGGCTTACGAAAACGTAATGAACGATACGATTCGCTTTTTCCCCGAAAAATTCAAGAATATGTACCGCAGCTGGATGGAAAATCCCAGAGATTGGTGTATTTCGCGGCAGCTATGGTGGGGGCAGCAGATTCCGGCTTTCTATCTACCCAATGGAGAGGTAATAGTAGCAAAAAATAAACAAGAAGCATTGCTGATAGCCAATAATGGGGTTACGAATATAGATGGTTTTATTTTGGCCGCTGAAAGAGGAAATATTGCTTATAGTGATATTCCACATCTTTACAAAGAAAGCGACCTTACCCAAGACGAAGATGTACTCGACACTTGGTTCAGCTCTTGGCTCTGGCCTATTTCGGTATTTGATGGCTTCAAAGACCCCAAAAATGCCGATATTCAGTATTATTATCCTACCAATGTGTTGGTTACGGGTTTTGACATTATCTTTTTCTGGGTAGCCCGCATGATTATGGCAGGCTATGAGTTTAGAGGGGAGTTGCCTTTCAAAGATGTGTATTTTACAGGCCTGATACGCGATAAATTGGGCAGAAAGATGTCGAAATCCTTGGGCAATAGCCCCGATGCCCTGCGCTTGATAGACCTTTACAGCGCCGATGGCGTGCGCTTTGGCGTACTCTTCAATTCGGCTGCCGGCAACGACATCCTTTTCGATACGGGTGTGCCCAAGTCGCAAAAGCCCGAAGACATCGAAGCTTTTATGCAAGATGCAGAATCGCATAATTCTAAGTTATGCGAACAAGGACGCAATTTTGCCAACAAAATATGGAATGCCTTTAGGTTGATAAAAGGTTGGGAAACCACCCCCGGCCCCTCCGCAGAAGGCAGCGAGGCAGTAATTTGGTTTGAGGCGCGCCTGCAAGAGGCATTGGCAGAGATTGAAGACCATTTTACCAAATACAGAATTTCGGAGGCGCTCCAAAGTATTTATAAGCTCTTTTGGGACGATTACTGCGCTTGGTATTTGGAAATTGTAAAGCCTGTATACGGCCAGCCCATCTCCCAAGAGGTTTATGACAAAAGCGTAAACTTCTTAGACCAACTGCTGCGTATTTTGCATCCTTTTATGCCTTTTATTACGGAAGAGGTTTGGCAAAATATCGCTCCACGCCAAGAAAACGAAAGTATTTGCGTAGCCGAATATCCGAAAGTGCAAGACTTCAACAAGCCTGTATTGCAGGAGGCGGCCTTGGCTTTTGAGGCGGTGAGTCAAATTCGCAATCTCCGCAATGCCCACAATATCTCGCCCAAAGAACAATTGGAAATAGTGGTGAAGAAGTCGGAAAATGAGGCGCAGCTACAAAAATGGCAAGGCATTATCGCCAAACTTGCCAATGCGAGCCTCAGTTTTGCAAGCGAAAACCCCGAACAAGGCCTGAAGTTTTTGGTAAAAACCGAAGAGTTTTTTGCCAAAATCGCCGTAGAAATAGATTTGGAGCAGGTAAAGAAAGACTTGGCCTACTACCAAGGCTTCCGAGAGAGCGTATCGAAGAAGCTGGCCAACGAAAAGTTTGTGGCCAATGCCAAGCCCGAAATCGTAGAAAACGAGCGCCAAAAGCTCGCCGATGCCGAGGCCAAAATCAA